>JAQGHS010000575.1 GCA_028291605.1 Planctomycetaceae bacterium
AATGGAGCCGCAGACGTGTTAGTCTACGACAAAACCGTGCGCGAAGTCTCCGACTACCTATCGGGCGGCCGAATCGCCTACGTCTGCGAGTGGGATAAATAGACCACAATCGTGACCAAGCCGGGGTCGGGTGTCCGTGACCATGACAAAAAGTGCATCATGGACTGCGCGAAGTTCGCGAGGCGTCCCGCGCGTGTCACATCGATTGCTACGGGCTCAGACGGGTCGGGAGACCCGTCCCACGATGTGGCTTCCTCACGGGATGATCGACGACTTGCTGCTCGCCAAGTCGGTCATAAACCGCTGCATGCGACTGACTGCGTCCTCGGCGTCGGGCACGAATCCCTCCAACAGCATGGCGTTCGCATACAACTGGTTGGCCACGTCCTGGATGAATGGCTCTTGAGCCGGATTCGTGCTGAGCTGTGTCAGTCGCACGATCAGCGGTGAGGCTGGATTGACTTCGAGAATGCGTTTTGACATCTCGTAGTCTTTGTTGTTCATACTCAGCACTTTTTGCAGCTGCGTGCTGAACGAGCCGCTCGGGTTCACCAGGCAGCACGGGCTGTCGGTGAGCCGCTTGGACTCGCGGACCATCTGAACTTTTTCACCCAGGGCCGTCCGGAACAGTTCGAGGACCTTTTCGAAGGCTGGGGTGCCGGTGGTCGATTCGGGTTGCTCGGGAGTTTCTTCGGAATCCTTCGCGGATTCGGGATACTTCACCTCGGCATCATCGACGGCGATGAGCTTCTTTCCGTTGTAGTTCCCCAGCGTCGACAGCACGTATTCGTCAACGGGATCGGTCAGATACAGAACTTCCAGCTTCTTGCGGCGGAAGATCTCCAGGTTCGGATTCTTGGCGATCGACGTGAGACTCGGGCCACCTTGATAATAGATCTGTTCCTGATCCGCCGGAGCCCGGGTGATGTACTCGTCCAGCGACGTCAGTACTTCCGAATCAGTCGCATTCGACGAGTTAAACCGCAGCAGCTTGGCGATCTTCTCGCGGTTCTCGAAGTCGGTGCTGATTCCCGAACGAACGATCGGTCCGAATTCGGCGCTGAAAGTTTTGAACTCTTCCGGCTCGTTTTCAGCGAGTTTCGCCAAATGATCGAGAACTCCCTTCACTAGGACCTTCTTGATCTTCCCAAGGACGCGGTTGTCTTGCAGCGTCTCACGAGAAACATTCAGCGGCAGATCGGCCGAGTCGACGATCCCGTACATAAACTGCAGGTAGTCCGGCAGCAGGTCGTTACAATCGTCCTGCACGAGAATGCGTTTCGCGCAGAGATGCAGCCCATGCTCCATCCGGCCCATCCCCAGCTTTTCCCAGTTCATCGACGGGCAGTAGAGAATCGAATGGAACTGCAAGGGCGAATCCACAGACTGATGCAAATGCCACAGCGGCTTCTCGTGGGTACGGTGCGAGATGTATTGGTAGAACGCTTCGTACTGCTCGGGCTTGACCTGGCTCTTGGGCTCAACCCAGATGGGGCTCATCTCGTTCAGCTTTTCACTGCCGAGCATAATCGGGTGCGGGACGAACGTGGAGTATTTTTGAATGATGTGCTTCAGGCGGAAATCGGACGTGAAGTCCTCGACGAGATCCGCCTTGAGGTGCAATCGAATCTGGGCTCCACGCGGCACATCGTCGGCCGGCTGAATCGAGAAATTTCCGGTCCCTTCCGACTCCCAACGCCAGCCTTGTTCGTCGGCATAGCTGCGGGTGAGGACTTCCACGCGATCAGCCAGCATGAAGGCCGAGTAGAATCCCACACCAAACTGCCCGATCAAGGAGACCGCGTTCTTGTTGTCCGCGCTGAGCTTGCTGAGGAACTCTAAGGATCCACTATGGGCAATTGTCCCCAGATTCTTGACGAGTTCGTCGTGGGTCAGACCGATACCATTGTCGCGGATGGTCAGGATCTTCCCGTCTTTGTCGGGTTCAATCGTGATCTGCAGGGTTTCGCCGTCGCGGTATTTTTCATCCGTCAGTTGGATGTGACGCAGCTTGTCGAGCGCGTCCGAGGCGTTCGAGATCAACTCGCGAATCGTGATCTCTTTGTTCTGGTAGAGCGAGTGCGACAGAAGGTGCAGCAGTTGCTTGATTTCGGTCTGAAATGTGAATTCCTGCTTCTCAGCGACAGACGACATCGTGCATTACCTTTATGAATTGGAACCGGGTTCAAATTGGATTAAACCGCAGATTTGGCAGTATGGACCTAGATGTGCCGCAGATAGAGAACAAACCGCGTGCCAGATTGGCGAATTGCGAACTGCGATCGCAACCCATTACTTATAAATGTGTTGCGCCATTTAATGACGTCGTGGCGAACTGCCAAAGTGGCATAGACGTTTGATCCGCGAACCGCTTTCGCGGTGGATGCGTCCAGTCGATGTTCGTAAGGGTGATCCAGACGGCTACGTGGGACACAGCGGTGTGTGATTGCCCAGCGTCGGCCGGGGACGATATAGTGGCGGATCGACCGCGAGGTGTCTGGGGTCAAATAGTGTGATTTGATCCGGCAGTGCGGTCGAAATTTCAATCTCGATGAGGAGACCAGAACGTGTTTCAGCAGGTGGCGGTCGTTGGCGCGACCGGAGCAGTGGGGCAGATCATTCTGAAGCTGTTGGAAGAACGCAAGTTTCAGGCTGCCAAATTCAAACTGTTGTCCTCTGCCCGCAGCGCCGGTAAGACTGTCACGTTCATGGGGAAACCCCACCTCGTGGAGGAGCTGACGTTCGACTCGTTCAAGGGCTGCGACCTGGTGATCGCCAGCACGCCCGACGATATCGCGGCGAAGTACCTGCCGGCTGCGGTCGAATCGGGCGCGACGGTCATCGACGAATCGGGCTATTTCCGGATGCGGCCCGACGTGGCGCTGGTCATCCCCGAAATCAATCCCCAGGACGCGATCAACGCCAAGGGCATGATTGCCAGCCCGAACTGCTCGACGACGCAGATGGCGGTCGCCCTGAAGCCGCTGCATGATGCGGCCCGGGTCGTGCGAGTCATCGTCAGCAGCTACCAGGCGGTCAGCGGTGCCGGCCTGCAGGGCAATGTCGACCTGGAGCAAGGGACTGCTGCGGCTCTGGCCGGCGGCAAGTATCACTACAAAGCCTTCGCCCACCCGATTGCCTTTAACGCGATCCCGCAGATCGGCAGCTTCAAAGAGGACGACTACACCAGCGAAGAGCTCAAGATGGTGTACGAGACCCGCAAGATCCTGGGAGACCAGTCGATCCAGATCAGCGCGACCTGCATCCGGATCCCCGTGGCCAACTGCCACAGCGAGACGATCAACGTGGAAACCGCCCGCCCCGTGTCGCCGGAAGAAGCTCGCAAGCTATTCGCGGCCTTCCCGGGGATTGTCGTGGCGGATGACCCCAAGACCGGCCATTACCCCATGCCGTCCGACTGCTCGGGCCGCGATGAAGTTTTCATCGGCCGCATCCGCCGCGATTTGTCACATCCCAATGCATTGAACTTCTGGTGCGTGAGCGACAATCTGCGCAAGGGTGCCGCGACCAATGCGGTGCAGATTGCCGAGTTGCTGTCGAAGCACCGGTTCGGAAAATAGGCAGTAAAAGAGCCCGGATGCGAAGCATCCGGGCTCTGTAGCCTGACTCTCTGAGTCGGGCATCCTCGGTCACGAAGTGACCATGATGGTAAAACCAAAGCACCCGACTCGGAGAGTCAGGCTACAGCCCGCCTACTCCACCGAGTACGGCGTCTTCAACTTGAACTGCGGATGCGTCTCCAGGTACTTGCCAATCCGGTCGGTACGGCTGATGGCTACCGGCAGGAAGTCGAGGGCCTGCTGCAAGCGGTCGTTGGGTTCCGCACAACTAAATCGCAGGAATCCGCCGCCCGCCTCGCCGAAGCATTCGCCACCCAGGCACGCGACACCAAATTTGTCGTCGGCACCTTCCAGCAGGTACAATGCCAGGCCGTGGCTGGTGATACCCAGCTTGTTGCAGACTGGGGCGACGTTCGGGAAGACGTAGAACGTCGCGGCCGGGTCGATCGCCTTGAAGCCGGGGATCTTGTTCAAGCCCTGATTCAGCAACAGGACCTTCTGGTAGAACAACTGCATCGTCTCATCACGTTCCATATCGTCCTGGTCGAGCGCCGCCAGTCCCGCGAGCTGCACGATGGGCGGCGTGCAGGACAAGGTCGTGTTGATCATCTTGCTGATGGCGTCAGAAATCTCGGCCGACGAGACCGAAAAGCCCAGGCGCCAGCCGCTCATGCTGTAGGACTTGCTGAAGGTGTAGGCGGCCACGCACTGATCCATCATGCCGGGCATTTCCAGCAACGAGCGATGTCGGCCCTTCCACACCATGTGGCAGTAGGGCTCGTCGCTGAACACGGCGATGTTCTTGCCACGGATCAGGTCGGCGATGTCCCGCAGGTCCTGCTCGGTGGTGACGCCGCCGGTGGGGTTCTGCGGCGAGTTCAGGAAGATCGCCTTGGGGGAGGGATCGGTGTTGATGAAGTTTTCGATCTGCGACACTTCCGGGCGGAAGTCATTGCTCTGTCGCAGCGGGCACAATACGGCTCGCGCGTTACGGCGCTGGATGTTGGGGATGTACGTCGGGAAATACGGGCTGAAGACCAGCACGCCGTCGCCCGGGTTGACGAAGGCTTCGCAGAAGAACTGCTCGAACACCTTAGCTCCGGGAGCCACGATGACGTTCTTGCCCTCGGCGGGGATGTTGAACTCGCGCTTGACGAAGCGGGCGGCTCCGTCGCGGAAGGCGGGCAGTCCGGGGGACGGGCAATAGTGCGACTGGTCGGCTTCGATCGCCTTGATCCCTTCGCGCTTGGCCGAGGCCGTGCTGGGGAAGGGGCTGTCACCGATTTCGAGTTCGACGACATCTTTACCGGCCGCCTTCAATTGCTTGGCAATCGCCAGGACGGAGAACGCGGTTTCCACCGTAAGTTGACGCGAAAAATCGCTAAGCTGAACGGCCACGAAAGTTTCCCTCTAATAGAGTCGTACGAAATCACGGAGCTGCGACGCGCGAGTCTCTGTTTTGGATCTTGTTGCCGAGATTCGAACCAACTCGAATCTCATTGAGACCAGGTGAGCCGGGCGGCGTAAGCCCCCGGATTCTTCGTCGTGGCAGACACGAGCAGCATCGGCCGCAGAATCCCGGGGCTTACGCCGCCGGGCTTACCTGGATCATCCTGTTATTTACCCGACATACGCATCAAACACGCGGGCCTGCTTCCAGTTGGCCTTATTCTCAGCGATGAACTGCACGTGACGTTCGTGAGTCTGATACGTGTCGTGGGCGTGGCGGTCTTCGAAGACGAGTTGCAAGGCCACATCGAACGACTGGTCGTTGACTTCGCGGATCAGGTCCGAGACGCGGGGCCCGGCGGCGTAGAAGACCGTGCCGGGATGTCCCTTGAGATACTTGTGGCAGGCCTCGATCAGCTTATCTTTGGCCATGTCAGAGTTGTCGTGCAGGGTGAAGTAGACCATGTGCCCGACCATTGTTGGTTCAGCCATTTTTGAAAAATCCTTTGGTTGTCATGCAGGTTGATATTGATTGTTGAGGGGCGGTCACCGGCCCCTGAATACGTCACGAATACTAGCTAAATCGACCTACCTCAATCGACAGGTGAGCCGGGTGCCGTGAGGCCCCGGACAATTTTTTAACCGGATAAATCGAATTGTCCGGGGCCTTACGGCACCCGGCTCACCTGCGTAATGTTTTGGGGAATCAGTTTCTTATTTCCGGCGTTCCATAACGCCCACAGTCGACAGTAACACCAGCGCCACCACGCCCGCTCCCATCCCCAACACGTTCGCTCCGACGGGCAGAATGGTCCCCAGTAACTTGGGTCCCATCAGGGCCGTCAGCGCTCCGGTCAGCAGCGCCAGGTTCAAGATATTGACGAGTCCCAGCGCACCTGGGAAGAGCTGCCGCCGTCGGCTGCCACCCGCTCGCAGTTGATTGAAGGCCACGGCCACGACGACCACAACCCCCACAATCAGGCCTTCATAGACATCCGCGCCGGTCTTGATGATCTTGGCCACGCCATCCACCACCACACGCAGGAAAAACGCCCCGAGTACCGTGCCGGTGATCGTCCCGGCCCCGCCCTGCAAACTACAGCCGCCGACGACCGCCGAGGCGATGCCGTTCAGCTCATACCCGCGTCCCAGCGTTTGGGGGTCCGCAACCGCCTGATCGCCGATGTAGAGAATCCCGGCCACCGCTGACAACATCGAACTCAAACAGTACGCCAGCCACTTCATGCGGTCGGTTCGGATGCCGCTCAGCTTGGCCGCCTGCTCGTTGCCGCCTAGGGCATACAAATGCCGGCCGGTCACCGTGCGACTCATCAGGATCCACATCAGGCCGGCCAGCGCCAGGAAGATGACCGCGGGAATCCAGACCGATGTCGCCAGGTAGCGGAAGTCTTCGTCATAGATCTGAATCTGAGTACTGCGTTGCGTGACGTTTTCGACAATTGCCCGGCCGAAACTCCGCAGGCCGACCAGCGTCGCCAAGGTCGCGACGAACGGAGGGAGTCCGATGACCGTGATCAGCCAGACATGCAGGCTGCCGATGAGAAACCCCACGAACATCGTCCCCAGTATTGCGATCGCAATCACGGTCTTGCTGATCGGCTGGGCGGCCAGCATGTTTTCCTTATCGAGGGCGAACATGATCGTGGCGCAGATGGTCCCGCCGAAGGCAATGACCGAACCGCTCGACAAGTCGATGCCGCCGGCAATGATGACGATCGCGGCTCCCAGCGCAAAGATCCCCAGCAGAGACGTCTGCCGGACGATATCAATCGCACTGGAACGGGGGTTGTTCCAATAGTTGTGCTGAGAATCGAGCAGGGCGGTCACGATCACGCAAATCGCAATGGCAACGAGCAATCCCAACTCATGACGCTGTCGCAACATTGCTTGATATCACCTGGGGACTGGGGACTGCGTCTCGTGAGCGGTACGGCGCTAGCCGCCGGTTCTGCAACGATGATGGGGACGAAGAACCGGCGGCTAACGCCATTCCGCTCACGGGACCGGCGACCAATTATGATCCTGCCAACTTGTATTTCTTCAACCACGTCTGGAACACATCCAGCGTCAGGTATTCGGTCTTGGGACCAAAGCCGTCGTTCTTGATCGGGCTGTCGGCATTCGGCACGACGACCTTCAATCCGGTGTCGAAGATGTCTCCGTCGGGCTCGCCCAGCTTGGGGAACATTTCCTTTTCTGTGGCATGATCGTCAGTGATCAAGGCTTTCAGGAATTTGACCGACTGGTACCCCATCTGGTAGGGATTCTGCACAATCATGGCATCGATCTGGCCCTGTCCCATCTGCTGGATCGCGATGGGCTCGGCATCAAAGCACAGGATCTGGATCTCTTTGCGTTTGCCAAGCTCTTTGACGACGTCCACGATGGCCGGGGCGTTGTAGGAATAGATTCCAGCAAGGATCTTGGCAGTCGGATGATTGCTGATCGCGTTACGGACGTTTTCCTTAGCCTTGGTCCGATCAAAATCGTCGGACATGGCGTCGGCCGATTTGAACTTGTCGCCGGCGCCGGCCGCAAAGCCAGAGATGCGTTCCTTGGCATTTCCAGCACTCGACAGGCCCACAAAAGTGACGTATTCGCCACCCGCAGGCACCAGCTGCTGCACGCACCGGCCGAGCTCTTTCCCCGCCAGCGTATTGTCGGTCCCGATGAATGCGGTGCGGGCGTCACGGAATTTTTCTCGATCCAGGTCCGAATCGAACGCGATGACTGCGATGCCCTTTTTCTTGAGGGCTCGCATTTCTTCAGCGAGATTCACGTTCTGAGAATCGATGGCCGTCACTGCGATTCCGGCGATATCGGTCTGGCTGTTGTATTGACGCAATTTCGAAATCTGGCCGCCGATGGTCCCGTCGTTGACCTCCAGGCTCGCCTTGAGTCCCACGTCGTCCAGTTTCAGCTCAATCTGAGCATCTTCCAAACCGGCACGACCGGCATCCCAGAAGGGCGAGTTGCCATTTGTCATCAGAATGATCCGACGCACGCCACCGGCGGCTTTCGGAGCAGGTGTGGAAGTGGCCGCGGTCGTTTCGCCACCGGCCGGAGCACCGCCCGTACCGGCGGGTTTTTGGTCCGCACAGCCGACGATGGTCAACAGGGTCCAGAGACTGCACAGTCCGAGCGTACGCGCGGATCTACAAGAACGAACCATGAGCGCTCCTCGATTCGAGTCTGAAAGATCTATGGAAAATGTCTGGAAATGTGTGCCGTGGGGCTAACCCCAATAGTACTCAGATTGTGAGCGGAATGGCGCTAGCCACCGGTTCTTCGTCCCAATCACGTTGAAGAACCGGCGGCTAGCGCCGTGCGGCTCACGAACCGAGTCGCAAAATTCTCACAAATGGCAAACAGGCGAGAATACAGGTGCCGCAGAGTGAAGTCAACGAGCCGCACGTCGTGAAACTGGAATCATTTGAGGCGATCTGCTATGGTGAGGTATCCTGAATGGGGTTCTCAATCAACCTGTGGTCGTCCTTGCAAATTGCAAGGGTGACACGGTCAACATCGTTTCATCAGTGTGGGAGTGTAGCGCATGTCTTCGGGAAGGAAGCCTTCGGCGATTTCCGGTGTGGCAGCTTCTTCGGAAGTTGAAATCATGACGGTCTATCCGTCGATTGCCGCGTATGGCATTGGCCGGGCGTTTGGATCGATGTACGAATCGATTCCGTTGCGGATCATGGGTGTAAAACTCTCCAATCTGCTGTTTGTGCTCCCCACAGCGCCGATCGCCGCAGGACTCTATTTCCTGCAAAAGGTGACCGGACATCGGTACAAATTGACTAACCGCTCCATGCAGATCTGCCACTCGCTGGGAAATCGAAAGGTGAAGCAGGTCGCATTGACAGACATCACCGATGTCCTGATTCGTGAATTGCCCGGTCAGCAATTCTACAAGGCAGCGGACCTGGTCCTGGTCGGCGGTAAAGGCAATGAAGAAATCCTGACCCTCCCTGGGATTCCCTACGCTCACATTTTCCGCCAGACGATCCTGGAAGCTCGCGATTCGCGCCAACAAGTTGCGAGCTCGCTGGCAACGATGAATGCTCGCCCGGCAATCGCCTAGCTGGCGCCGTACGTCATAACTGAAAACGGGTTGAGGTCGCCATTCGTGGCGGCCTTTTTTATTGAGATCGTGGCGAGATTCCCGGAATTGACCAGGTGAGCCGGGCGGCGTAAGCCCCCGGATTCTTCGGGCTACTTTTGAAACACAGGGACACAGAGGAATTCCCGATCTCTGTGTTTTAACTTCCGACGATTGTCGTGCGAATCGAAGAATCCCGGGGCTTACGCCACCGGGCTCACCTACGTCGCATTGTCGTAGGCTCAGTGGCACCCGCCAAATCCAGCTCCCACTCAATTCTCCCGCTCACCTCATAGACAGTCTTCCACAAATGCGTGAAGATAAATGTCAGAGATAACTGTGATGGCCCGGATCGATTCTGATTGCGGGACTTAACAGTTCGCTACTGTCGGGCCTTTCTCATTTCACTTCACCAATGGATTGACACCGAAGGGATCTCCCATGAGCGCGCTCTACTTGCAGGAATCCGATGTCCGAGAGCTCCTGGATATGGAGCTGGCAATCGACGTCGTTGAAGAGGCATTTCAAAAGCTCGCCGAGGGACAGGCCTCGAATGTGCCTCGACAACGAGCCCACGCCCCCGGCATCTATTTGCACACGATGTCGGCGGCCGCCGAGTATCTGGGAATGGTGGCTTGGAAGACATACACGACGACTGCCGCGGGCACCCGCTTCCTGGTGGGGTTGTACAGCCAGAAGGATGGCTCGCTGCTCGCGCTGATCGAAGCGGACTATCTCGGCCAATTGCGAACGGGTGCCGCCAGCGGCGTCGCCACGTCCTACATGGCTCGTCCCGATTCCAAGGTGGTCGGGTGTTTTGGAACGGGTCACCAGGCTCGTACGCAGTTGAAGGCCGTCTGCACCGTGTGCGACATCGAAGTGGTCGAAGTCTATAGCCGTAACGAAGAACGCCGCCGCGCGTTTGCCGATGAGATGTCCGAATACTGCAATACACGAGTCGTCGCGGTCCACAGTCCCGATGAAGCCGCCGCCGAGAAGGACATCGTCATCTGTGCCAGCACGACCCGGGCGCCGCTGTTTGACGGCCGCGTGCTGGACGAGGGGACGCACCTCAACGTGGTGGGCTCGAACTTCTTGGAGAAGACGGAAATCGATGTCACGACGGTCCAACGAGCGGACATCATCGTCTGCGACAGCATCGCCCAGTGCCGATTGGAGGCAGGTGATTTTGCGGCGGCTCTCGAAAACGGAGCGACCGATTGGAATCTGATGCACGAATTATCGGATGTCGTTTCTGGCCGCACTCCCGGACGAGGTGCCCCCGACCACATTACTCTCTTCAAGTCGGTGGGGATGGCCATTGAAGACCTGGCCCTGTCTGCGAAATTGCTGGAAATGGCGATCAAAGAGGGGATTGGCGAGCGTCTGCCATTGTGATCCAAATATGGTAGCCTTCATGCGGAGCGTGAAGGCTACTTTCTCGCAATGACCGCCGTCTCGGACTGCATTTTTAGCCAAATACTTTCTGGTAGGTCGCCTCATCGAAACCGACAATCAACGTTCGTCCTTTTTTCAGAGTCGGTGCACGCAGCTTGCCGCTCGGCCCGATGACCAGATTCAATAGCGTGGCATCGTCAGGTCGTTCCTGTTTCAGGTTGATGTGGAAGACTTTGGTCCCTTTCGTGGCATACAATTCGTCGACCTGGTTGAGTAAGGCCAGGGCTTCCGGATCGGCAAGCACCTCCTTCTTCGCGTTGACTTGAAGCTCCACGGCGACTTCGTGCTCGGCCAAAAAGGCGACGGTCTTGCCACAGGTGTTGCAGCCGTTGCGGTGATAGCTCCAGTCGACTTTTTTGGTCATGCTTTTCCCTTGAGAGTTTGGTTGAAACGACGCGACAAAAGTTTTGAGCAGGTAAGCCGGATACCGTTGGGCGATTACCTTTGTGAGCGGAATGGCGCTAGCCACCGGTTCTGTGTGTCGATTTCCCCTGAAGAACCGGCGGCTAGCGCCGTGCTGCTCACAAACTGAGAAATGCCGGCTACTTCAATCCCAGGACATGTTTCAGGCCCGACTCAAGGTCCGGGAATCGGAATTGATATCCGCTCGCTAACAGCCGGTTGGGTACCACCCGAGTGCTCGACAGCAAGAGAGCATCGGCCATTTCACCGACGGCGATTCGTAATACAAACGCTGGGGCAGGGAAGATAGTGGGACGATGCAGGATGCGGCCCAAGGTCTTGGTGAACTCGCGATTTGTTACGGTATAGGGATCGACCAGGTTCACGGGCCCGGTCAAATCTTCGTTAACCAAACAATGGTGAATCGCGCCCACGACATCGTCGATGGCGATACAGCTCATGTACTGCTTGCCGCTGCCTAAGATTCCGCCGACCCCCATCTTGAACGGGGTGAGCATCTTTTTGAGAGCTCCGCCTTGAGGCGACATCACGACACCAATTCGCATGTTGACCGTGCGAATGCCGGCGTCGACGGCTGGCCGTGTCGCCTGCTCCCAGTCCTGGCAAACATGAGCCAGGAAATCGGTGCCCGGAGCACTCGTTTCCGTGCAGACTTCGTCGCCGCGATCACCATAGTAACCAATCGCCGAAGCGCACAAAAAATGCTTCGGTTTGTGGGTGAGTTTAGCCAGAGCACCGGCGAGCAGGCTGGTCCCGCCGACACGGCTGTCGCGAATCTTTGCTTTTTGAGCGGCAGTCCAGCGATGATGGGCGATGCCTTCCCCCGCCAGATGGATGACAGCATCGAAGCCTTCCAAATCGGCGGTCGGAATCTTGCCCGTGGGGGGATCCCAGACGATCGTTTTCGAGTCGTTGTTGGAATTGCGTCGCGATAGTTTGTAGACCGTGTGGCCTCCGGTCGTCAAAAACGGGACCAGAGAAGATCCCACCAGGCCCGTTGCTCCTACTACCAGAATCTTCATCGTGGTCACTCCTGCCGGCACGTTTTGATGCGCGGCAATGTCTGCAGCCGTTAAGCGATGGCGGTAGTCGAACATGCGCTGCATCTTACCGGCAACGAACGCTCTTCCGAGAACGCCGAATGGTCCAAATGGCAAGCGGTATTCTAATCGGTCGTCGAGAAAACAGGCGTTCGGGCCGTCAGATTCTACGCGATGGGTATGCACGCACGCAGCAAACGGCCCTTTGATCTGGGCGTCTTGAAACTGAACACCTGGGATATACCCCTGATGCTGAGAAATCCACTTCTGATGAAACGGACCGCCGATCGGCACCTGCAGTTCGACTCGTCCGCCGTCGGGAATCCCGCCGGTTCGCGCGACAACCCGAGCCGGTTCGAAGGGCGGGTTCAGCCGCTCGAAGGCACCGTCCCGCAGATGCCAGTCAAACACGGCTGCCGCGGGAGCAGCCAGACGTGTCCGTTTGTGAAAGATTTCCGTTTTCATCACAGACATCGTAGACGGTCGGTCAAGTTTCGCCACATGGCATCATTTGGCAGCTCGGCGAATTTGGGGAGAGGAGAGTAATTGCCGCCGCGCTCCCCTGTTCGGACAAC
>JAQGHS010000609.1 GCA_028291605.1 Planctomycetaceae bacterium
GTGGTGCGAGCCGGGGATGACGCTGGTCGGGCCGTTCCCGGCGGTGAAGGGGTCGAGCAGCCAGGCGGAGTTGACGATCTGCCCGTCGCGCCGAGCCGCGTGCGGTGGCTTTGTTTTGTCATGGGAACGCAGGATCGGTCGCGTCGTGGTCGGAAGTGGGGCGGCAACTGAGCGAGCGGCATCACCTCACGGTCCTTGTGTTTGACTATCGAGGTTATGGCCAAAGCGAAGGGAGCCCGACCGAGGCGGGGGTCTTGCTCGATGGGCGGGCCGCTCAGACTTGGCTAGCACGGCATGCCGGTATCGCCAAGTCGGACGTGTTGCTGATCGGCAGATCGCTCGGCGGGGCTGTGGCGGTCGACTTGGCGGCCAATGCAGGTGCTCGAGGCTTGGTGCTGGAGAGCACGTTCTCGTCCCTGCCCGATGTGGCAGCCGTTCACGCACCGTGGCTCATGCCCCAGTGGAATATGACCCAACGCCTCGACTCGGCGGCGAAGATCTCGAAGTATCATGGACCGGTGCTGCAATGCCACGGAGATGCCGATCGGCTGATTCCCTTGGAGTTGGCTCGCAAACTGCATACAGCGATACCGGGCAAGAAGCGATTTGTCCTGATTCCTGGAGCCGATCACAACGATCCGCCCGGAAAGGCGTACGCTCAAGCGTTGGATGAATTCATCGAGGCGCTGCCGGAGGTGCCGTAGGATAGGCATCCTGCCTGTCCGTAATTGTGTTGGACGGACAGGCAGGATGCCTATCCTACGGAAGAAACCGGACGCTAACGCGTGCCGGCTGATTGGTTCGTCCGTAGCTGACATCACCCGATCAATGGTTCCGTCCCGATTCTCCGTGTAGAATCAATGCCTGATTATGGATTGGCTTTCCGAGCTGTCATCCCAGTGAATGAGGTACTCCTGTGCGTTCGATGATCAGTGCGTTGATTCTGTTGGGGATGTGTTCTCTCGCCGCGGCCGAAGATGAAAACTGGAACCAGTTTCGCGGGCCGCGCGGTGACGGGACGTCCAAGGCCACGAAGCTGCCGGTGACGTTTGGCGAAGGGTCTCCCGAGATCGTCTGGAAGACGCCGATCCCCGGTCGAGCCTGGTCATCGCCCGTGGTCTGGGGCAAGCAGATCTGGGTCACCAACAGTCCCGAAGTCCACAATCTGGCTGAAGGGCAAGCCAAGCTTGATAAACCACTCAAGCTGTCCGCTGTCTGCATCGATCTGGACAGCGGCAAGGTCGTCCATGACATCCTGCTGTTCGAAGTCGACAAGCCCCAGTTTACGCACGCCACGAATGGTTATGGTTCACCGACCCCCTACATCGAAGAGGGACGCGTCTACGTCCACTTCGGTGCTTATGGTACCGCCTGCCTCGACACCAAGACCGGCAAGAAACTCTGGGAGCGAACCGACCTCCCCTGCAACCATTTCCGCGGACCGGGTTCCTCGGTCGCCGTCTATGGTGACCTGCTCTATCTGACGATGGATGGCTACGACGTGCAGTACATCGTCGCCTTAAACAAACTCACCGGCGAGACTGTCTGGAAGAAGGACCGCAACGTTGATTTCGGGACAACCGACGGCGACGCGAAGAAGGCCTACTCGACCCCGCTGATGATCAAGGTCGACGGTCGCGAGATGCTGATCAGCCCGTTCGCCTCGGCCACGATTGCCTACAACCCGAAGACGGGTGACCCGCTGTGGACGGTCCGACATGGCGGAATGAATGCCGCCGGCCGGCCCTTGTTTGGCAACGGGCTGGTCTATATCAGCTCAGCCGACGGCCCTAGCCCGCTGGTCGCGGTCTCGCCGGTTGGTACCGGGGATATCTCGGACAAGATCGCCTGGAAGTCCAACAAAGCGATCCCCAAGCGGCCCTCGCAGATCCTGGTGGGCGACCTGATGTTCATGATCAACGACGGCGGCGTGGCCTCGTGCATGGACGCGAAGACCGGCGATGTCATCTGGTCGAAGCGACTCCCCGGCGAGTACTGGGCATCACCGATACTGGCCAACGGGCTGATTTATTGCTTCTCGCAGAAGGGCGAAATCCCCGTCTTCAAAGCGGCCCGCGAACTGGAAATTGTCGCCGAGAACAAGCTGGACGATGGATTTATCGCGTCCCCCGCGGTGGCCGGAGAGTCACTGATTCTGAGATCGAAGACGCATCTCTATCGCATCCAGAATCCTGCCCTGCGAGCCAATGCCACGGCCGGTGCGAAATAAGTCCGGCTGTGCCGTTGGATGAATCTTCGTAGACCCGGGAGGGCGAGGCTCCCGCCGAGCCTAAAGCGAGCTTTAGCTCGGCGTCCGCCGGAGGCCTTTCAACAACGGAGGCCTCCGGCGGACGCCGACCTGCGGTCGTATTAGGCTCGGCGGGGTACCCTCTGGGTCCCTCGCCCTCCCGATATGCTCCAAGATACCGGCTTAGGGGGCAGCCACCGCGACGAGCGCGATTCGAAAACCGACCCGCTCATACCGCGACGTCAAGTCGAACGCATGGCGTTTGGCTGACCGGCACAGGAGCGGGTAGCACACCCAATCTCCGCCGCGAGCGACCCGACTGGGACTCGCTTTCGATTGGTTGCTGGGGTTGACGGCCACCGAGTTCTCGAATTGCGCGTAGAACGTCGGCTCCCACGTGTCGTCGACCCATTCCCAATTGTTACCATGCATATCGTACAGCCCAAACTGATTGGGCTTCAGACGGCCCACGGGTTGACCGCGACCGGCCCGATCTGAGTACCATGCGACCTCGGCCAGCTTATTGCCGTCGTCACCCGTCGAGTACCGGGTGGTGGTGCCCGCTCGGCAGGCAAATTCCCATTCGGCCTCGGTCGATAACCGGTAGCCCGTCCCCTCCAATCGCGTGACATTCTCGCCCGCGCGAGAATAGAACGGCTTGAGTTTTTCCTTCTCGCTCAACTTGGCACAGAACTCCGCCGCATCGTTCCAGTTCGCCTTTTCCACGGGATTCGTGCCGCCGGGACCGGGATTGGTTCCCATGACCTGTTGGTACTCCTCGCACGTCACCTCATAGACTCCCAAGTAAATGGGATTCGTCAGGATGACTTTATGTTGCGGCAATTCGCTGGCGATAAAGCCCTGGATTTGTTTGTTCTCGGGTTCCGCCCGCAGGGGCTCGTCGATGTCTGCGGGCGTACTTCCCATCAGGAATTCGCCTGGCGGGATCAGGACAAACTTCATGCCAATGGAATTGGTGTACTCCACGGGAATCTTCAGGTATTTGGCCCAGGCCTGCTGGTGTTTCTTTGCTTGTTCAGCGTCGAACGGCAGGACCGCCAAGGGGGGTGCGTTCTTGGGCCAGGCCTTCGCGACCACGACCGGCTGCTTGGCAGTTGCGGGTTTGTCAGGGATGACTGGTGCCGGCTTCGCTGGGGCCACAGGCGCGGGCTTGGTCGGGGCCAGGGCCAGGGGCTTGGCCGGAGCCGGTTTGCTTGGCGCTGCCGCAGGTTTGGCCTTTGCCAGGGTCCCGTCAGACTTGAACTTCTCCAACTCCTGGGCAATGGCTTCCGCCTCATCATCCAGTTTGGCTCGCACAAATTCATTCTTGGCGGCCGTCAGCACATTGATGAATTTGGTCCGATTCTTGTTGATCCGGCTCTTGATTTTCGTGCTGATGGAATCGGGAATCTTTTCGTCAGCAGTCAACTCTTCGCGGTCACTCTTGATCGTCTTGATTTTCTCCAGATCGGGATTCGTCCGTTTTCGCTCCGCGGCTTCTTTCGTATCCAGCTCTTTCGCGACTTCCTCACGAATGAGCTCCATTTCGGACTGATAGGCCTCGCGCGCCTTTTCAACCCGTTCGTCCACTTCGTCCTTGTCTGCCGCGTAAGCCATCGACAACGTGAGCAACACGAGTGTCATCAACAGGGTCAACATTCGAACTGGCAACATAATCATCCCCAGAAATTCGCGCGTGGTTTTCGAGTCGCGAGCAAACGATCGATCGTACACCTCGCTGACATTGTCGTCAACGAGTTTGGTTCCACCTGGGCCAGAGTGTCGTTGATCGCTCCGCGATCAAACGTCTTCGCGGAGTGAGGTTTCTGCCTCGAACAACGCACGAATTTTTGTGAGGCGTTAATCTGCGCCCGTGTTTGAACGCCGAGCGTTCAACGACACTCATTCGACGGCCGACGCGACCGTTACTTCCCCTCGAGTGCTTTCAGCGCCCGCTGGGCCTCCAGCACGATGACCCGGTCCGAACTGTTCCGGTCGATGTCCCGCAACGCCGCAAAGACGCGGTCGGTTCGCTGGTTGAATTTGACCAAGGTGCGCATCACACGCAGCTTTCGGGCAATGCCGGCCTCCTTGAGCATCGCAGCGACCTGATCGGCAGTCTCCGGTGACTGGTTGCCGATCTCGCCCAGCCAGTAGAGGGCGAGATCACGATGAGAAAGTTCAAGCTCTGTGCCAATAACACTAATTGGCAACGGGACAAAGTTCATCACACGATCGGTTTCAGAAAGCGATGCCCGCAGGACGTTTACCAGAACGTCGCGTTTGTCCGGATAACCTATCCTCCACAATGCCGATGCCGCCGCGACGCGAATATCCGCAGCTCGCGCCGTCAGCAATCGCTCCAGTTCCGGGACCGCTGCCGCTGCACTGGGACCGACCCTCCCCAAGGCCTCGGCGGCACAGACGACAGGTAAACTGAACGGGCGACCCAACTTCCCCTTGAGCCACTCCAGTTTGTTGTTTGGCCCCTGCCCGAATTTCGTCAGCACGCCTGCCAGTTTGTGGCTGCCAAAAAGTAAATCCTGGCGACCTTCGAACACGGCGGCCAGCGAATCAATCGACTCTGGGCTGATTTTCTCGCACTGCATCAAAATGTCGCACAGATCGCAAAAGAAGTTCTCACTCTGCGTGACCTTAATGGAATGCACCATCTGTGGCACAACCGCATCGATGCATCCGGGCCTCCGCTTCGCACAATTCCTGTAAGCATAGAGGATCGGGTTACCGTCCGAGGGATTCAGAAAATCCGTCAGACTCAGAATCGTGCGATCTTCAACATCCGGGGCCAACTTGCCGGCATAGAGAGCAGCGGCAGTGTTCTCTCGATCCTCCGCAGTGCGTACTTCAGTGGCGACTCCCTGAGACATCAGGAGGGAACAAATTCCCAAGATTATCCGGCAACTGGTCTGCATGCGTGGACTCCGGAATCAAGACGGCAACCCGCAATGGTCTCTCGATCTGGGCAGTTCATTTCTTGGCCTTAGGGCCTGGCATGAAGGGCGTCAGGTACATGGAACGTTGCAAATGCAGGTCTTCGAACGGGCCATCCTCTAAACTGAGAGCCGTGAACTCGCCCAGGACGGTGACCTGCTCGCCGGGCATGATCCCCGCGAAGAGATTCTTGTCGAGAATCGAACTGCCGATGTAGGCATAAAACCGGCGACCCTTCTTGCCGTCCAGCGCGATCCACTCCTCCGGGTCGGCTTTGGCGCCTTCCGCTGGGGGGGCGATATGTCCGGCATACTTGCCCGTCACCACGGCATGTTTGTTTTCATTGGACTTCGTGAACAGTTCCTTGTTGGTTTCATATTTCTTGGCCAGCTCATCGACCGTCACGTTCAACATCTTCTTCTTGCTCGGCTTGATAATCCGGCATTCCGCCAACAGCGGGACGCCATCCGATTTAGTGTACGCCCCCCGCATGGTAATGGTCTCACCTTCCAGAGCCTGTTCCCAGGGGCGCTCGCCCGCTGCCATCCAGCACGAGAAGTAACTGCTCTGCTTGCCTGCCGCTTCCATCTGCACGATCACCAGATGTTCGCCTTTGAACGGTTGAAATACCCCTCCACGAGACACCCAACGGTCGACCGAGATCCCCGTCACCAAGCCTTCGACCTGGACCCAGCCGCCATCGTACTTGGCTGCGCCTTTGTCATCGCTTTCCAGGTCGTCATGGAACACGCGAGCCGTGACCTTGCGGACCGGAGCATCGGCGGCGGGGGGAGTCTTCATCGTCGGCCCCTGGTACGCGATCATGCGGGGGACTGTCACGTCTGGCGCCACCGACACCGGAAAATCCGAGTCGACTCGCAGCATGGGGAGCAGCTTTCTCAGGGCATTCACCCCGGCCGGCGTCACCTTGGTCTCCTTTGCGAAGACGATCGTCAGCTTCTTGTAGTTGGGGATCTCTTTCAGGCCAGCATCCGTAATTGCCGTTTGTACCACTCCGATGTTTGTGAGATTCGGGCAGGAGGCGAGAGTTTTTATAGCGGCATCAGTGATGGCGGTCCCCCGCAGGTTGACGTAGCTGAGATTTTTAATGGCGACGAGATTCTGCATGCCATTGTCGGTCACTTTGGTATCGGCCAGGTTCAAGAACGCCAGCGCTTTCAGCTTGCTGAGTGCTTTCAGTCCTGAATCATCGATAGCAGTTACGTCCAGATTGAGAGACTTGAGACTCTCCATATTCGCAACTGCCGACATGCCGGCGCTGCCCACCTTTGTCTGCTCCAGATCCAGGTTGGTCAACTTTTTCAGAACCCCCAGTTCTTGCAGACCGGCATCGGTGACTTGTGTATACGTGAGGTCCAGATCCTGCAGATTTGTCAAACTCGCCAGCGACTTGATTCCCTCGTCCCCCACGTCGGTGAGATTGAGACTCAAGTGAGTCAGATTCGTCAACTTCGTCAGTGATTTGATCCCGGCATCGGTCACCTGTTTGCAACCGCGGAGATCCAAAGCCGTCAACTCACTGAGATTGAGGAGTTCCTTCAAGCCAGCGTCAGTCACGCCGGAATCGTGCAGCGAAATATCCACCAGGTTTTCGAGATGGACGAGTTGCTTCAGGACTTGATCCGGCTGTTCCGAGCGACCGAGAAGCACGTTGGTTTTCTTCGCACCGGTCATCACATTGGATCGGATGTCGACGACACCACCGATTGCTTTCACCGCCTGTACTGCCGCTTCGCGTTGAGCCGCGGTGGAAGGTTGTTTTGCGGGATCGGCAAAAGTCGTGTCACAGAGAATCCCAAGAATCGTCATCACGGTGAGTAGGAGGCGTATCATGAGTCCTCTTTCTGAAAGCAGCAGGTCATTGACAATGCGCCGTCGTGTAGACGAATGACTCGCCGGGGACGAAGCGCGTGACGGATCGATTTTAAAAGAACTGCCGTCTCAGTGCATCAATGAACAAACAAGTCGTGTCAGCGGACCATGGGATGCCGAAACTACGCCCCCCTTTGCGGGGGTGGTTCCCGCGCTTTTGCACTACAATCGGTGGAAAGTTGGGATGGGTAGTGCAGAAGCGCGGGAACCACTGGGACAAGCCCAGTGGCGGACAGTTACCCCATTGTATTCGACTAAAATATCACTGAAATCTGAACCCCCAACCCGAAATCGATTCCATCGACTCCAATAGGATGCTGCCATGCGACGTCGAGATTTCCTGCAGACTGGTGGCCTCGCCACGGCGGCGACCTGCCTGATGAATCCCCTGATCGCGAACGTCGCTGCCGCCGAGCAGCCAGTTCCCGCAACAAAGCCCGTCGTCCCCGTTGGAGAGCGGATATGTCTCTTCACAGATCATCTGGACGATCACGGTTTTAGTTATGCCGAACTGGCGAAGATGATCAGTCCGCTCAAGATTGCCGGTCCGGATTTGACTGTTCGTGGCGGTGGGGTGATATCGCCAGACCGCGTGGCTGAGGAACTTCCCAAAGCAGCGGCCGCCTTTCGAGATCAGGGGCTCTCGATCCCGATGCTCAGTACCAACCTGACCTCGGCCACCGATCCGACAGCCCGCCCGATGCTCTCGACGATGGGCAAGTTGGGCATCGGTTATTACAAGCTGGGATATTATCACTACCACGACATCACCCACTGGGAGTCCGAACTCGTCGCACGGCGTAAGGACGTCGCGGGGCTGCTGGAATTAGGAAAACCGTTCAACGTCCACGCCGGCCTCCATAATCATTCCGGAGCCGGAATTGGCGGAGCGTTGTGGGACGCGTGGGAAATGCTGGGGCCGCTCGATCCGCAGGGCGTCGGCTTTTACTACGACCCGGGACATGGCACAGTCGAAGGGGCCAAGCACGCCTGGAAGTTGAACCTGCAGCGGATTTCGCCACGACTCACGATGGTCGCACTGAAGGACTTCGTCTGGGAGAAAACGTCCGGCGGCTGGCAGACCCGGTGGTGCCCGCTCGGTCAGGGGCAGGTGAACTGGTCCGAGTTCTTCAAGATGCTCGCCGGGATTCCGTTCCAGGGCCCGATGTCCGTCCACATCGAATACGAACCGGGCGGCTCCACGCGCGTCGAGCGGATCGACAACAGCCTCGCCGCTGCCCAACGCGACATCGCCTTCGTCAGGCAACATCTGGCCGCGGCAGTGCGGTGATTTGCCCTTGAGCAACTATAAGGCTGGTCGCTATGTTGCGGACTGTTCACTCGTCGGACAACGCCGTGGATGATATTTCGACTTTGTGGGAGGGCGAGGCTCCCGCCGAGCCTAAGAC
>JAQGHS010000629.1 GCA_028291605.1 Planctomycetaceae bacterium
TATCACCTGGACGGATTGCGTTTGGATGCCACTCAGAATATCTATGATGATGCTCCACCCGCCTCGCACATTTTGACACACATTGGCGCGGCCGTCCGCACCGCAGCCCGCGGCCGCCAGGTCGTGCTGGTCAATGAAAACGAACCGCAGCATTGCGAACTGTGTCGCGCAGTTGAGGCCGGTGGTTATGGACTGGATGCTCTCTGGAATGACTATTTTCACCACACGGCGGCGGTCGCCTTGACGGGGCATAACGAGGCGTACTACACCGACTACAAGGGGACGCCGCAGGAGTTTATTTCGGCGGCGAAGTACGGCTACCTGTACCAGGGGCAATGGTATTCCTGGCAACAAAAAGGACGGGGGACGCCGGGCTTTGACCTGCCACCCGCGGCCTATATCAACTACCTGCAGAACCACGATCAAATCGCCAATTCGGCACGGGGCCTGCGCGGGCATTTACTGGGCAGCCCGGGCCGCTATCGGGCACTCTTCGCATTGACCTTGCTATCGCCCGGAACGCCCATGCTGTTCCAGGGGCAGGAATTTGCTGCGTCAAGTCCCTTCTTCTATTTCGCCGATCATGCTGGGGAACTGTCCGAGATGGTCGCTCAGGGACGCTGTGAATTCCTCAAACAATTCGACAGCCTGAAGGACGGTCGAATGGATTCGATCTTCTCGCGACCCGATGACCGGCAGTCATTTGAACATTGCAAACTGGATTTGTCCGAGCGTCAATCTCACGCACCGGCATATCAGCTCACCAAGGATCTGATCAAGTTACGACGGACCGATGCCGCCTTTCGTGCTCAACGTCCACGGGGGGTGGATGGTGCCGTGCTGGGGCCCGACGCGTTCGTATTGCGTTACTTCGAAGCCGAAGGTCAGGACCGATTACTGCTTCTCAATTTGGGCCGAGATCTCAATTTGGAAATCCTGCCGGAGCCACTGTTGGCACCTCCGCCTGGGACGCAGTGGCGGACAATTCTGTCGACTGAGGAACCCCAATATGACGGTCACGGCGCGGCCCCAATCATCACTGAAGAAGAAGGCTGGCGGATCCCGGGTGAAGCGGCTGTGGTCTTGGGATGGGCCGCCCTCACCAAACCCGCCAGCGAAAAAACGACACTCCGAATTCAACAGTTTCCGCGAATCATTCGTTAAGCGTGCGGTCTGCACTCCGTTCGTCGAGCAATAAACTGACTCGCGGCCACTGCCGAGTAATAAGGAATCGAAGTCATGACTCTTTCAACTTCAACTGCCACGATCAACGACGCCCGCGAAGCCGGTCAGCGTGAAACCTTCATTCGCCGAATTACGGGGGGCGACGATAGTTCGCTGATCGAACAGGAATGGCTCGTCACCAATGGGCTCGGTGGCTATGCCTCCGGGACTTTGGCGGGCGCTGCGACCCGCCGCTATCACGGTCTGCTGATTGCCGCCCACCCCGCTCCGCTCGGACGGGTGCTGTTGCTGAGCCATCTGAGTGAACAGATCAAGTTCGTGGATCACTCCACGTTTGCGATCGGGGGCATTGAACAAGCCAATCGCGGCCTGGCCCTGCAAGGCCTCCATTCTTTAAAAGAATTTCGCCTGGAGATGGGCTTGCCCGTCTGGGTCTACCAGATCGGCGAACACATCATCGAGAAGCGGATCTTTCTGCCCCATCGCCAGAATACGGTCCACGTCACCTACCGGCTTATTGAAGGCCACGGTCCGGTGCAATTGAAATTGCGAACGTCGGTCCACTTTCGCGGCCACGATGAACCGGTCACGACACCGAATCCCGAACCCTACGTGCTGACCGCGAGTGGTGGGCGATATGAACTCGTTGACGGCGGTCACAAGTTCCCCGTTTTGAGGATGTGCGTGAAGGGTGACGCGCCGGCTCTGACTCTGGACGACACCACGCTGCCCGATGTGTTGTATCGGATCGAAGAGGGACGCGGCTATGACAATGTCGGAACCATGTGGAGTCCAGGGTTGTTCCGCGTTTCGCTGCATCATGACCGGGATGTAACCCTGACGGCATCGACGGAATCCTGGGGCCGCATCCTCGCACTTTCTCCCCAGGACGCCTTAACGGCGGAAATCGAACGACGGCAGCGCCTGCTGGCTGCCGCCGAACCTGCCGCCCGCCATGGAATGGCAGGCGAACTCGTCCTGGCAGCCGATCAATTTGTGATCACGCCGGCCAGTCGGGTTGAGGATTCGGCACGTGCTCAAGCGAGCGGCGAAGAGGCACGAACGATCGTCGCCGGCTATCACTGGTTCACTGACTGGGGGCGCGACACGATGATCAGCCTGGAAGGCCTGACGCTGGTCACCGGACGGCACGCCGAAGCGGGCTACATTTTGCGGACCTTCATCAGCCACATGCGAGATGGACTCATTCCGAACTTCTTCCCCGACAAGTCGACCGAAGGGGTTTATCACACCGCGGATGCCACCTTGTGGTACTTTCATGCCTTGAATCGTTACGTCGAAGTGACCGGTGATCGGACCATGTTGAGGTCGCACCTCTCGATCTTGAAGGACATCGTTGCCCATCACCAGCGCGGGACGCGGTTTGGAATCGGGGTCGATCCGGCCGATGGTTTGTTACGGCAAGGGGCGACCGGTTATCAACTGACCTGGATGGACGCCAAGGTCGGTGACTGGGTCGTCACACCACGCCGCGGGAAAGCCGTCGAGATCAATGCGCTGTGGTACAACGCCCTACGATTGCTTGAGAAATGGATGCAGGAAGAGGGAGAAAACAATCTCGAGATTCGCGCGGCTGCCGATCGGGTCGAGGAGTCGTTCAATCGACGGTTCTGGTGCGAAGCGCAGCAGGGACTGTATGACGTCGTGGATGGCGAACACGGCGATGACCCGGCGTGCCGGCCGAATCAAATTCTGGCGCTGTCATTAGAGAATCCGATCTTAGATCCCAGCCGCTGGACGCAGGTGGTCGATACCGTTTATGAGCGGTTGTTTACTCCACTCGGCCTGCGATCACTCGCGCCAGGACACGTTGATTATAAGTCACGCTATTTCGGCGATCTGCGATCACGCGACGCAGCCTATCATCAGGGGACTGTCTGGGCCTGGTTGATTGGCCCGTTTATCGACGCCTGGTTGCGCGTGCATCCCGATCGCAATGACGAATGTCGCGGCTTCCTGAGAGGATTTGATGCTCACCTGAGTGAAGCTTGTATCGGCACGATTTCAGAGGTGTTTGATGCGGAAAGACCGTACACCGCACGGGGGTGTGCGGCTCAGGCTTGGAGTGTCGCGGAGGTCCTTCGTTGCTGTGTGCTGTTGTCAGGGGACGTGGAATAGAGATTTGTTTTGGGCGGCGAGGCCGACCTGTAGCCTGACTCTCTGAGTTGGGTCTTGCGATGCTGAACACACTCGACTCCGAGAGTCGGGCTACAGCGAGGCGATCGCCTCGCTTTTTCGCCTTTATCTAAATCAACATAGCAGTACCATCATGATCGACGATCCACTCTGGTATAAAGACGCGATCATTTATGAAGTGCATGTTCGCGCATTTTTCGATGGCAATAATGACGGCGTTGGCGATTTCGAAGGCTTGACGCAGAAGCTCGACTATCTCGTTGATCTGGGAATCAACACCATCTGGCTGTTGCCCTTCATGCCGTCTCCGTTGCGCGACGATGGTTATGACATCTCCGATTACACGAGCGTCAATCCGCGTTATGGAACTTTGGATGATGTCGGCAAGTTTCTCGAAAAGGCGCATGCTCTGGGCCTGAGGGTCATCACGGAACTCGTCATCAATCATACGTCGGATCAGCACCCCTGGTTCCAATGCGCACGGCGCGCGGCTGTGGGGACACCCGAGCGGGAGTTTTATGTCTGGAGCGATACGCCCGACAAATATGCCGAAGTGCCGCTGATGTTTCCCGATTTCGAAACCAGTAACTGGGCCTGGGACCCGCTGGCGAAGCAATACTATTGGCATCGCTTTTATAGTCATCAGCCAGACCTGAACTTCGACAATCCGGCAGTCTGGGATGCGCTGTTACCGGTCGTCGACTTCTGGTTCGAACTGGGCGTCGACGGGATGCGGCTGGATGCTGTGCCCTACTTGATCGAACGTGAAGGGACGAGTTGTGAACATCTTCCGGAGACGCATGCCTTTCTGAAAGCCCTGCGTAAACATGTCGATGAACGTTATCCGAACCGCTTGTTCCTCGCCGAGGCCAATGCGTGGCCCGATGACATGGTGAAATATTTCGGTGACGGTGACGAGTGCCAGATGGCATTTCACTTCCCGCTGATGCCGCGGCTGTTCATGGCATTGCACCAGGAAGATCGATTTCCCATCAGTGATATTCTCGCACAGACACCGACCATACCCGACACGTGCCAATGGGGTCTGTTCCTCCGGAATCATGACGAGCTGACCCTCGCCATGATTACCGATGAAGAACGCGACGCCATGTACAGCGCTTATACTCAGGACCGCCAAGCGCGACTGTTCCTCGGGATCCGGCATCGCCTTGCCCCTTTGCTTCGCAATGACCGGCGTCGAATTCAACTACTAAACGCATTACTGTTCTCGCTGCCGGGTTCGCCGATCATTTATTATGGCGACGAAATCGGCATGGGCGACAATATCTACCTCGGCGATCGGAATGGTGTCCGCACACCGATGCAGTGGTCCGACGATCGCAATTCTGGCTTCAGCCGGGCTAACTCACAAAAGCTGTATCTGCCGGTTGTCATCGACTCGGAATATCATTATGAAGCCGTGAATGTGGAGACGCAGCAGAACAATCCATCCTCGTTGCTCTGGTGGACGAAACGCTTGATTGCCATCCGCAAGCAACACCCCGCATTCGGGCGGGGCGATCTGACTTTGCTGGAACCGGACAATCCCAAGATTCTGGCGTTTGTGCGTCAGACTGACAGCGAACAACTGCTGATCGTCGTCAACCTGTCGCGTTTCGTGCAGCACGTATCACTCGATCTAGAGCAATATGGGGGACTGGTGCCGGAAGAGATCTTCGGGCGGACGCCGTTTCCGAAGATTGGTGACACGCCCTATCCCCTGACCCTGGGCCCGCACGGGTTCTACTGGTTCTCATTAAACGCCGAAAAGACGCAGTCCGTTCAACCCGCAGGCCTGCCACTGCTGGGCATTCAACAATGGAACGACTTGATACGCGAGTCAGGACGGGACATCCTGGCCAGCTTCCTCGCCCGGCGGCATTCGCAAGGTGACGTGGCTCGGGTGATTGCCTGCCGGTTGCTGGACTTCAAACCCATGCCGTTGCCGGGTCTTGATGCCCAATTGCTGACCTACCGGACGGAATACTCATCAGGTTATTCCGAGACGCTGTTCCAGCCGCTGGCGTTCGTTCCTGAAGAACGTTTCGGCGATGACACTGTTCCCCAGCAGACCGCGATTGCACGCACTGGACCTCCCCGCAATGCGATCTTATGTGATCCTGTGGCGCTCCCTGAGTACGCACAGGGAATACTGGAGGCGATGGCGACTCACCGCGTGATCCCCATGTCGAACGGGGCTCAGTTGGCGTGCATTTCGTTTAGCTCATTGGACCCTGCAGAGTTGACGACCGAGGAACCGGTGACGGCGACCACCCATCTGGGTGTGCAGCATCATGTCACCGTAGTCCTGGGGCGTCGGCTGATACTACGGGCGTTTCGTCGGGCTGATGACGGTCTTAATCCCGACGTGGAGATCGGCCGTTTCTTGGAACAGCAAGGGTTTGTCGAATTTGCGCAAGTTCTCGGCTCGATTGAATATCGCCGTCCGGGGTCCGAGCCGATGACGCTGGGTGCCTTGCATCGCTACGTACCGAATCAAGGGGATGCGTGGCAATTGATGCTCGACCAGTCGATTCGGTTTTTTGATGGAGTGGCCGCGCAATCGGAAGTCTACCCTGATGAGGCCAATCCGGTTCCGGCCGAACTGACCAGCAGTGGAGCTGGTGCTCTGGAACGTTGGGAGCAATTGGTCAGTCCCTTTATTCACTCGGCACGTGCCTTAGGAGCCTTCACTGCCAGACTGCATCTGACTTTGGCTGCCGCAACTGCCGCACCGGCGATTGTGTCGATTCCCTTTACATCAGCCTATCAGCGTTCCTTTTATCAGTCACTTCGTAACCTCGCGGGGAGGATTCACGCACTGCTGGCGGAATCCGATCCACGCTGGCCCGACACAGTTCGCGATTTGGCCCGCCAGGTTCGTAGCCAGGGTCCAGCCATTTTCACACGGATCCACGGGGCTCTTGATCCCGAACTGGCGGCTGGGAAGCGAATCCGCTGTCACGGCGATTATCATCTGGGGCAGTTACTGCTGACCGGGCGAGACTTTGTGTTGTCGGATTTTGAGGGGGCTGTCGATCGCACGATCGGTGATCGTCGTATCAAACGCTCGCCGCTGCACGATGTCGCGGCGATGATTCGGTCGTTTGACTATGTCGCCGGTTCCGTCCGACTGGATCTCAGCGGTAACCGAGGGACAACGCAGGGGATTGTGCGCCCCGAAGATCGAGCGAAGTTGGAGCGTTACACCGGAGCCTGGCTGAGTCGCCTGGAAAGCGAATTCTTCAAGGTCTATTCCGATGCGGTCGAGTCGGCCGATTTGCTGCCGAGATCCGACGCTGCACGGCGAAACCTGCTGGAATTGTCGCTACTGGAACGGGCGTTACGCGAGACGGAACACGACTTGGTTGCACGTCCCGAATGGGCGGTGATTCCGTTGTCGGCAATCTTGCGGCTGATAGCTCGGCCGCAAGAGGCATCGGGCGAGCATCCGACTTAAGCCGGATGCTCGCTTTACAGACATCTATTTGGGACTACACCGGGACCGCACGCAGCATCCGACCGACTTCGTCAAACAGGGCTTCGACGGCCAGCGACACCGCCACATTTTGATCGATGTGAATTGCCGCCGCGATGATTCGCTCGACGACGTTGGACAAGCCTGTCAATTGGTCGGAAGTCGGCTGGCCGTAGCGTTGACGGAACTGCGTCACCTGCGGGATCGTACCCGGCTGTTGCGTAATCAGCTCAGTGACGGCCGTCTTGAAGAACTCGACGCAGAAACGGAAATACCAGCCAGCCTGCTCGCGTTGGAGGGGGGCTTCGGTCCCGGCTGCTTCGACACCATCCATCACAAAACCGGTGACGGCCAGACTGTTGAATGCGGGGGCCGCCAACAGGTCGAACAGGCGGTTCCGCTGGGTTCGCAGATCTCCGTCGAGCAACATCGCCGCCTGCGTCAGGCTGCCTTCACTGGAGGCCGCGGCGACCTGGGCCGCGTCGGCGTCGGTCGTGAGACCGTTCTTCAGCAGCAGTTCGACTACATTGGCCGTCGAGAGCGGACTGAAACGCAAGACCTGACAGCGCGAGCGGATCGTCGGCAAGATGCTGTCGATGTGAGTCGCGATTAGAATGATCAACGAATGCGGCGGAGGCTCTTCGAGAGTTTTCAGTAGCGCGTTGGCACTTTCTTCGTTGAGTCGCTCGGCGTCGCAGATCAGGGCGATCTTGCGTCCGCCCGCCATCGGAGTGTGCGAGAGATCGTAGCACAGCCCCGACTTGCCCCGTTTGTCCGCCGGACCGAGAAACGTATCAATTGGAATTTCACGCTTGCCCTCGGGGCAGCCGACAATGAATAGATCAGGGTGCGTACCTGCGAGGACTTGTTTACAACCGGGGCAGACACCGCAGGCGTCGAAATCTTCGGCCGTGTGACGCTCGCACATCAGACATTGAGCAAACTTGAGAGCGAAGGCCCGCTTGCCAATGCCATCCATCCCGACAAACAAATAGGTATGAGCCAGCCGTTGACGAGCAATCGTCCCGCGCAGCAAATCGCGCTGCGTATGGTGTCCGATAATGTCGTCCCAGCTCATGGATTTACCTTGCTACGTAGGTCAGGCTGTGCCTGACGTGCTCAATCGGTCATCATTTTCTAGGGAATTTGCGGCGGGTGTTCTAGGTGAATTCTATTTGATTTTGGGATGAGTGGAGGGTGGGCGTCGCACAAAAGAGACAGCGTTACAGGCTGGAGTCGGCAGATTTCGTAGCGCACTCCACGTCACAAATTCGGAACTGAAAACCGAGAATCGGCTGAAAACGTCAGGCACAACCTGACCTACGTCGCTACATCGTCTTCAATCGCCAGCAACTTTCCCAAGATGTCACCCGGATGCACTTCCGATCCCAATGTCTTATCAATCGAGATCAACTGACCATCCGCCGGTGAGTTGATGTCGAACGTCATGCCGGGCAACGAGAGTTCGACGATGCGATCGCCTTCATGGACCGTTTCGCCTAAT
>JAQGHS010000632.1 GCA_028291605.1 Planctomycetaceae bacterium
GGTACCGTCACTGGCCGAACTTGTGATCCGTCCATGGTTAGGCGTTGACCGTGGCGGTTGCGATCTGTGCGATCTGCTCGGGCATCATCCGTTCCAGCTCTGACGGGGGCAGTGTTGCGTATGCGCCCCAGTTGGAGATGCTGTTCTTGACGCCGTTGAACTGGGCGATCTCTTGCAGGTCGCTGAGTCGTTCAGCCTGCTCGGGGCGTGCGGTTGTGTAGGTGCTCACCACGTCGCTCCAGTTGTTCTCGAGCGCCTTGTGGAGGACTGCTGCGGCCAGGGTGTCGTCGGAGGTGAGCAGCGCCCGGTCGAGTACGTTCGCGGCTTCACGGTAACCGCCGAGACGTTCGGCACGGTCCTGTGCGTCTCGGAATGCGATCAGGTGTGACGGGTCCGTGCCCGAGCTGCCGAGCAGTCCACGCTGAAGGTCGACACTCTTGGCTTGGATGGCGGCCTGCTCGTCGGCTTGAAGCTTGGCGACCTGAGCGGTTGTGTCCAAGTGCGCGGCCGCGATCTGCTGCTGCTTCCCCCGGGCCGAGAGCGTGGGGTTGTTGCGGATGCGTTCGATCGTCTGCTGGTAGCCGGCGTTCAATTCGGCTGCCTTCGCGCGGTTCGTTTCGATCTTGAATGCGAGTCCATCGAGTGCCATGTTGTTACCTCTTTCGTAGTGCGTGTTGGTAGTTGACGATGGCCTCGCGGCCAATGCGCCAGCGTCCATCAATGAGTTGCCCTTCGAGCCGTCCCAGCTCGAGTGCCTTGCGGACAGCACGATCACCGACCCGCAGAATCCCGGCTGCTTCACGGGACGAATACCACTCCTTCAATGGTGTCGCCGGTTCCGGGTGGGCCGCCGAATCTGGTCCGATCTCGGAACCCAACCACTCCAACGCGCTGCGGTGCAGAGCAGTCAGGACGTCGTAGAACTCTGGATCGAAAGCCTTTGCCCGCAAGCGGAGGTCGGTGAGGTTTGCGTGCCGGCGGAGCAGGTTAGCGATGCGTGCGGGAACAATCACGAAGTCGCCGTGCCGGTACGCGTCTGGACCGCGACTCATCCTTCTCCTCGAGCGAGTCGAAGAAGCTCCCGACGAATGTGCGCCCGAGCTTCCTCCGTGCCACCGTCCGCCCCCTCCAGCAGGTGACCGCACATAGCCGCGAGCATCTTCATCAGATCGACGCTCGACTCTCCCGGGCCAGCCGGGTGATGGTAGAGCTCCTCGAAAACGGCATCCTGTTGAGCAGTGTCGTTCTCGATCATGCTCAGAACCAGCCGCCAGGCGCGGCCCTCTTCGTCGGGCGTCAGGGTGCTCACCGGCCGCTCGGCAATCCTGCGAACGCTGCGCGGATCACGTCACGCTGATGGTCCGTGAGCGGCGGAGCTTCTGCAACGATCCGAGCCACATACGCCTCAAACACACGATCGGGCGAAGTCGTTTCTTGAGCCTCAGACTTGATACCCAAGAACCGATGCTCCGCAGCCAGAGACTCACAAATCAGACAACGGGGAGGGAACGCCTCGCCCACATGCTCATCACAACGAACATCGATCATGCCGCCACCGCCCTTGCATTCATGTGCTTCATATCGGTCGAATCACAGAGAGCCAACGAACGAGTCATCGGCCAATCAAGTTGCTTCCGGCACACACGGCAGTGCGACAGCATCCCGTTCAGCCCGCCCTGCGTCGTAACCGAATCGCTTAGCGAATTGCTTTCTTTCGTTTCAAGAACTTGTTCGCTAATCCCTGCCTGTCCTGTCCTGTCCCTTTCGGTTGGCGACTCGCTAAGCGACTGGGTTTCTTCGAACTTCGGAGCCCGGCTCCGCTTGACCTCTCGAGGGGTCCCCGCAGGCCGCCCGCCACGCTTACCGTTCTCGATGTTCGCCCGCTGCTGGTTAATCACCGCCTCCCGATCGCGCTGGTATGCGCCGTGGTGAACGATCAGGTAGTCGTCGCCGTCTTCCTCCCACATACCGACGCCCAGGAGTTCCGTCACGCTGTCGGGGTGTTTCGCAAACCGGCGAACCTCATCCTTCGAAATGCGGAGGTTCAGCAGCTTTCGATTGCTCCAAACGAGCCCTTCGGTGTGGAGGCGGAAAGCTGCATCGGAGAGAGTCCAGCAGTCGTCGCTGTAGTCGTCGCTAAGTTTCGTCCAGGTCATCGCGCCCTCCCAAAACGGAGAAGGGCCGCCCCGAAGGACGACCCAACTCCGCGGAGCTTCCGCACGCTCAACTAGACGCCTCTGCTGCGAGCTTTGCCTCGAGTGCTTCCGCCTGTGCGAGGTACATGGCTGCATAGCTGCGCAGCTCTGCCGGCGTCACCGGACCCACGGCGATCATTTCGACACCTCGATGTTCAGCTCGGCAAGCTTGTCGGCCATGCGACTGAGGAACAGGGGGAATTCGGCGAAGCTCCACGCGTCCTGCCTGATTTCCTCTTCCGTCATCTCGCCGGTCGCGTCGTACTCGACTTACGCGAAGTAGAGGGGTGTCGATGTCGGGTCGGCGATGATCTCGACTCCCACCGTCGTCCCAGCGAAGGATTCTGCGGAAACCTTATGTCTCCACTCCTGCGCCGGAAGGTCGGCGTCGTGCAACCCACCGTCGCAGCCTGCGAAGTCACACGGGGTGTTCTGCGCGATCCGCTCATCGATGGCCCACTGTTCGGTGCTGCGCGGCGGCCGATCCTTTTCTGCCACCCCTTCGCGGGTGTCGACCTTCTCGGCCGAATCTGCGAGAATAGAGCTAACGTTTTCCATGATTCGTTTCCTTACTTAGCGGTTGGGTTTTCGGATTGTGAGTCCCGACTTGTTGACGCAGGTCGGGACTTTTTCTGTTTCAAAGTGGCGTTCATGCGGGTGTGCCTACGGTTGGGCGTTAAGTCCACCAGCGACAACAGGAGCTGCACGACAGCGTCATCGATATTGATCTGAACGCCGGCCGGGCCACTGAGCACGTACTGACCCGGCAACGCTCGTCTGCCAAGCAGCAGATTCCACACGGCGGCTTCACCGGTTGGGTCGTTGTACGGCGTCGTTCCCCCGTCGTCTCGGATGGTCTCGACTATCTCGGTGAGGGAATGGCTCTCACTGTCCTGCTTGGTAGCCATCAGGCGATTACCGGCTCGCCTGTCTGCGTCCGAGCAGACTGCTCGATCCACGACTCGACATCCGCTTCCTCGTAGATGACGACCTTCGGAGACGGTTTGAAAAACCGCGGGCCCTTGCCGGTGAACCGGAGCTGAGCCCAATACCCCTTTGTCGTGCCCGGGATCTTTCGAATCAGATCGTCAGGTGTCAGATATGCGCGTTCCATGATGGTCCTTTCCTAGTTGGTACGACTACAAACACTAGTATGACACCCAAACTGGGTCATCACAACTAGAAACAGATCTAGTGATGCAACTCGCCGTTTCTAGTAGAGTGTGAGCTATGGCCATTTCGGACGAACAGATCGGCGCTAACGTTGCGCGCGCGAGAGGCACGCTCTCTCAAAAAGAGCTCGCACAACGCATGCGATCGCTGGGATGGAAGTGGTCCCAAGCAACGGTGTGGAGTATTGAAAAGGGAGAGCGCCCCCTGCGCCTGGCGGAATCCGAGGATCTCGCGGCGGTCCTCGGGCTCGGCGTTAGGGGTTTCACGAGCCCGGAGCCCTTGGCGCAGGCAGAGGCCTGGATGGGTGAGATGCACAAGGCAGATGTTGCTCTGCGTAAGGCAGTTGCCGACTATCACGATGCGCAGTTGAACTTCGCCATGGCGGGTGACCAAGTGGGTGACGGAATCTCCGGCCATGTGGCAATGGCGTTGAACTCGTACCTTTCAACCTCTCCCGCGGAGGTCGCCAAGGAAGAGTCCAAAAGGATCTTTGCGGAGGAGTCTGCAGAAGCAACTGCTTTCGATCGCTACGAGACCGACAAAGAACGAGCTGCCGAGGTGGTCCGCCGCGAGGAAAGCATCGCGAATGAGGGTCCCTACCTAACGCTCCTCAATGAGCAGTGGGCACGCGTCGAAGACGGACTCAAGGGCAATGGGTAGCGTCACCGCGTACGAGACCAAATCGGGTAAGCGTTACCGTGTCCGCTACCGCACCCCAGAGCGTGCCCAGACTGACAAGCGGGGATTCGAGACTAAGAAGGCTGCAGAGCTATTCCTGGCCTCTGTGGAGGTTGCTAAAGCCCGCGGAGAGTTCGTCCAACCTGCTGACGCCCGGGAGACGATAGCGCCTCTTGGGGCTGTGTGGCTCGCCAACCAGTCGCACCTCAAACCGTCCTCGTTTCGCCCGCTCGAGATCGCTTGGAGACGCTATGTGCTGCCCCGTTGGGGTTCGAAGAAGATCAGCGAAATCCGGCACAGCGACGTGCAGTCGTGGGTGACTGAGATCGGCAAGGCGCGCAGCGCAACCACTGTGCTCCGCGTCTATGGAGTCCTCGCTGGCATCCTCGACGTGGCGGTGAAAGATCGGCGCACTCTCACGAATCCGGCTCGAGGGGTGAAGCTTCCGCGGAAGGTTCGAAAGGAGCATGTGTATCTGACCCACGACCAGGTGTCCGAGCTCGCGATGGCATCGGGAGAGAACCGCACCCTTGTGCTCGTGCTCGCGTACACGGGGCTCCGATGGGGTGAGGCAGTCGGCCTGCGGGTGAAGGATCTCGACATGCTGCGCAGGCGGATTAACGTCACGGTGAACGCTGTTGAGGTCGGCAACACCATCGAGGTGGGCACACCCAAGACGCACAAGAAGCGCTCTGTACCGTTCCCGGCGCTACTCGCAATTCCGATTGCTGAACTCTGCGAAGGGAAGGCGCGTGACGACCTCGTGTTCTCGAGCAAGTACGGCACTCACCTGCGCAGGTCGCACAACGACCACGGCTGGTTCGCCTCCGCCGTGAAGGCAACTGGGGTGCCGAACATGACACTCCACGATCTTCGGCACACTGCAGCGAGCCTGGCGATTAGTGCCGGCGCAAACGTCAAGGCCGTGCAGCAGATGCTCGGTCATGCATCCGCGGCGATGACCCTGGACGTGTACAGCGACCTGTTCGATGACGACCTTGACGACGTTGCGAGCCGTCTAGATCAGGGTCTAGCCCAGACAGTTGTGGGCAAATTGTGGGCAGAACAGGCAAGTTCACTCGAGCAGTAGTGCCTGCTCCCCAACGAATACGGGAACTTCTACAGCTCGTAGAGTGCGGAGGGCGTGGGATTCGAACCCACGAGACGTTTCCGCCCACCAGTTTTCAAGACTGGCTCCATCGGCCACTCGGACAGCCCTCCATGGAACGCGTCCGAGTCTAACGGGAGCCCGCTGGCGCTGCGATTTGTCAACCTCGCTAGCGTTTGAACGGCCGCGACGCTGACAAACGATCGCGCAGAGAGGTCACAGCGTCGCGAACAGCTGCGCGATCCCGTCCTCGACGTCGCTGCCGGTGCGCTCGTTCGCGGCCTCGAGCACCTCGTCGGGCGCCTGGCCCATGGCCACGCCGCGGCCCTCGAGGGATGCCCAGCGCAGCATGTCGATGTCGTTGCGTCCGTCGCCGACGGCCATGACATCCGCGCGCGGCACGCCCAGCCATTCGCGCACGCG
>JAQGHS010000638.1 GCA_028291605.1 Planctomycetaceae bacterium
TGCCGTCGCCGAGGGGACGCCAGCCAATACCAAACTGCAATTGCGAGGTGACCCCAAGCGCCTGGGCAATGAAGTCACGCGACATTTTCCGGCCATCCTGGGAGGTCAAGAGTTGGCCAAAGAGGTCCCCGGCAGCGGGCGATTGCAACTGGCCGATTGGATCGTCAATCCTCAGAACCCATTGACGGCCCGCGTCATAGTGAACCGGATCTGGCAGTACCACTTTGGTCGCGGCGTTGTTTCGACTCCGAACGATTTTGGACTGCGAGGCCAACTCCCCACGCATCCGGAACTGCTCGATTACCTGGCGAGTCGCTTCGTAGAACAAAAATGGTTCATCAAGTCGATACACCGAATGATCCTGCTGTCGCATACCTGGCAGCTCTCCTCAGCAGCAACGTCAGAATCCACCGCGCAACATCAGAAGAATATCGAACTCGATCCCGGTAACGATTTGTATTGGCATTTCAATCGAACTCGCCTGGATGCCGAAGCGATTCGCGACTCGCTACTGTTTGTCGGCGGCGACCTGGACGAAACGCCGGCGGGAACCCATCCATTTCCACCGCAGTCGACCTGGGGCTGGACCCAGCACAATCCGTTTGTTGCCAACTACGAATCCCGCCGACGCAGCATCTACTTAATGCAGCAACGCCTCAAGAGGAATCCGTTCCTGGCCTTGTTTGACGGCGCGGATCCAAGCTCCAGTACCGCCGTTCGATTCTTGAGTACCACGCCGCTGCAAGCTTTGTTCGCCCTGAACGATCCTCTGGCACACGAGCAGTCGGGCAAGTTTGCCCAGCGACTGATCGCATCGAGCTCCGAGGACGCCGCGCGTATCACCGTTGCGTACCAAATGGCATTCAGCCGACTGCCTCAACCTGACGAACAACAAGAGTGTGCTGAGTTCCTGAAGCAATACCGAGCCCGTTTGGGCGAACTGAAGACACCAGCCGACCAGACGGAACTTAAAGCCTGGTCAGCTTTGGCCCGGTCGCTGATGGGCGCCAATGAGTTTATCTACGTGGACTAGAAAGTCCGACACATTATAGCTCAATGACGAGCGTGAACTTATACCACACTTATTCTTCGCATTTCTTCGTGTCCTTTGTGACCTTCTGTTCAAAAAATAAGATTGGAACAGAAGATCACAAAGGACACGAAGATTGAGAAGGCCAAAGAGCACAATGAGTTCTGTCGGACGATCGAAAGAGTTTTCTTCGCGGCTGGAAGGTGTTTTGATGCAACACGATGCTTGTAACTGTTCTCGACGGTCAGTGCTTTCGTCCCTCGCCTGCGGATCATTGCTGTTGCCGGGGATTCTTTCCGAATTGCTCGCGGAGACGGCTGGACCCGATGCAAACCCGTTGGCTCCGAAGATGCCTCACTTTCCCGCGCGCGCCAAACGCGTGATCTTCATGAACATGAGCGGTGGAGCTTCGCATGTCGATTCCTTCGACTATAAGCCCAAGTTAATCGAAGATCACAATAAGCCCTACCAAGTTCCTACGAAGATGCTGGAGGCGTTTGCGCCGAACAATCGAGTTGTTGAGAAATTCTTTAAACGCCCCGGTTGGGACTTCAAGCAGCGGGGCCAATCGGGATTGTGGATCAGCGAGCTGTTTCCGCAAATCGCCGAGTGTGCCGATGATCTCTGCCTGATCCGCTCGATGCGCAACGATCACGCCGATCACTTCCAGGCGACGCTGGGTATTCATACTGGTTCGGTGACCTTCGCCCGGCCTAGTATCGGATCATGGGTCAGCCACGGCTTGGGGACTATCAATCAGAATCTACCCTCGTTCATCGTGCTGGCACCGCTGACACCGTACGCGGGGGGGCAGGTCTGGGCTTCCGATTTTCTCCCCGGTTGCCACCAGGGGACCCCCGTCGCCCCGGGAGCCGAACCGATCGCGAATATTCAGCGCCGACAATCAGACTCGAATCTGCAGGAACTGGAACTCGGACTCACCCAGGCCTTCAACCGGCGGCACCTTTCAGGTCGCGATGGTGATGGCCATCTGACCGCACGGATCAAGTCGTTTGAAACGGCGTTCGGAATGCAATCGGCGGCGCCCGAAGCGTTCGATTTGTCGGGTGAAACGGATGCCACACTGCAGCTTTATGGGTTGCCTCGTGGCAGCACGAAAGGGTTTGCCTGGCAGTGCCTGATGGCGCGTCGACTGGCAGAGCGTGGTGTGCGATTTATCGAACTAATCGACTCAGGAGCGTCCAATAACTGGGACGCTCACGGCGACATGACCACGCACGGTCCGCTGGCGAAGAATGTTGACCAGCCCGTTGCTGGGTTGCTGAAGGATCTGAAGTCACGCGGAATGCTGAATGACACGCTGGTCGTCTGGACGACTGAGTTCGGACGCACGCCGTTCAATACCGGTAAAGACGCCAAAGGGCGCGAACATCATGCCGAAGTCTTCACCTCGTGGATGGCGGGGGGTGGGGTCAAGGGGGGCTTCAGCTACGGAGAAAGCGACGACCACGGCTGCACCGTGGCGGCGAATGAGGTCCACGTTCATGACTTCCACGCCACGATCCTCCATCTGCTGGGACTCAATCACGAACGACTTACCTATCGCCACTCTGGCCGCGATTTTCGCCTGACGGACGTCTCAGGCGAGGTTGTCAAAGAGATCCTGGCCTAAACCAGGCACAATTCGTCCTAAGTAGAAGTGCGGAATAAATTCAGCAGGTGAGCCCGGTGGCGTTAGCCCCGGGGTAGGGTGGCGAGATGGAGTACATTTGCAGCCATCGAAGTTCGCCATGCCAATAGAGAACGCCGGTTTCGCAGCGTGAGTCGTTTCCCTACACCCGGCCTCACGGCACGGGGCTCACCTGCCTAATTATTTTTGACGTCCTACTGATTTAGAAAGGCCACACCGTGAAGAGGATGCTGATACGTCAGACGCAAATGCTCGTTCTCATCGCCTTGGTAGCTGCTCCACTCACGGCGTTGCTGGCTCAAGACAAGCCCGTTGCAGCGCCGGTCGTCACTCTTAAGGTCTCAGCGGACCGCGCGGATGCGTTGTATAAGGCGGGTGAAAACGCAACCTTCACCATTGAGGCTCTGCAGGATGATAAACCTCTCGCGGAAGGCAACGTCGTCTGTACGTTTTCCAAGGACGGGTGGCAGCCACAGCCCGAGCAGACGTTAGCACTCAAGGACGGCAAAGCCACACTCGCCGGCAAGCTCGACGAACCTGGCTTCCTGCTGCTGCGTGCGACGCTCGGTAAGACCACCACTCTAGCAGCGGCGGGCTATGATCCGCTGCAACTCAAGCCTAGCCTGCCGGCACCGGATGACTTCGATCAGTTCTGGGCCGCACAGAAAGCGGCGCTCGCGGCCGTGCCCATTAAATCGACACTGACTCCGGTCGAGGCACCGGCGAAGGATTTGGATGCGTTCGATGTGCAGGTCGACTGCCTGGGCAAGCCGGTTTCAGGTTACTTCGGACGACCGCAAAACGCGAAACCCAAGTCACTGCCTGCGATTTTGTTTGTGCATGGGGCGGGCGTCCGTAGCGCTACTCTGGGCAGCACGCAGTGGGCGGTTCGGGAGGGGGGCATGTTGGCGTTCGACATCAACGCGCACGGAATTCCGAACGGCAAGCCCGCCGAGTTTTACACAGACTTATATGCAGGCGAGTTAAAGAGCTATTCCAGCTTTGGCCGTCAGGATCGCGAGCAGGTTTACTTTAAAGGTATGTTTCTTCGTTTGATTCGGGCCATCGACTTCCTCGCAGCTCAGCCCGAGTGGGACGGCAAGACCGTGATCGTCTATGGCAGCAGCCAGGGAGGTTTTCAAGCTTTGGCGGCAGCGGGGCTCGATGCGCGTGTCACCTTCATCTGTTCCGGCGTGCCGGCAGGATGCGATCACACCGGCACCGCCGCCAACCGGATCAGCGGCTGGCCCAAGCTCGTCCCCAACGACGCCGAGGGCAAACCCGATCCCCTGGCGCTCCAAACCGCACGCTACTTCGATTGCGTGAACTTTGCCACGCGTGCGAAGTGCAAGGGGGCCGCAGTCACCGTGGGTTTCATCGACACCACCTGTCCGGCCACCAGCGTTTATGCCGCCTACAACGCACTGCCGATCCCCAAGGCCATCCATGCAGATGTTGACGCAGGTCACACCAACACGCCCGCTGCCTCGAAGTTCATGCAGGATGCGGCCTACAAACATGTGCACGAAATGAAATGACTTGCAGCAGCGATGTAGCCACGTTCGCCAGAACGTGGGCGATTTACCGTGGATTCCCACGCTCTGGCGAGCGTGGCTACAGCACAGATATTTTTGCAAGCCAACTTCGCCAATGTCCTTCTCTCAAGCCTCTCAAGAGACCTGTTGCATCATGAGCCATCAAATTTCTCGTCGTCGATTCGTGCAGGCTGCTGCGGCCGCCGGGATTGGCTTGCCTACCATACTTCCGTCGGGCATCCTGGCGGGACCATCACCCAACGAGCGGCTGTCGTTTGCATGTATTGGAATGGGGGGCCAGATGCGGGGTTACCTGATCCCGGAACTCGGCAAGATCGATCAGCAGATCGTCGCGATTTGCGATGTCGATAAGCGGCAGCGCGACAGCGCTCTGCAAGTGAAAGGGCTGACCAATGCCCGGGCGTATCACGATTATCGCGAGTTACTCGATAAGGAGACCGGCGTCGATGCCGTGCTCATCGGCACACCCGATCACTGGCATGTCCCGATTTGTCAGGCGGCGTTGCAGGCCGGCAAGCATGTCTATTGTGAGAAACCGCTGGCCCATTCCGTCGCCGAATGTCG
>JAQGHS010000660.1 GCA_028291605.1 Planctomycetaceae bacterium
TCGCAAGGTCCATCGCTGCTGAGACTTTCGACGGTATGCTGGCTCGCTGGACTTGATCTTAATCTGCCAATCCGCTTCAATCCGCGGCAGGCGCGCCTATAATTCCGACGACTGGGCCCTAATGGCCGAGTTTATGGGGCGACGGAGCTGTCAGCTCACGTGAGACGCTCTTTTCAGAACCTCGTACACACGATTGATCGCTGGTGGGAAGGGAATTCAGCATGTTCGACCCGCTGATGACAGCACAGTATTCGCCGCAGTTACAACGTCCTCGAGATTATTCGCGGCAGCGCCAGATGGGGATTGGCGATTTGCTCCTGGAAAATCGCATCATTTTCCTGGACGGACCGATCCATGATGGCAGCGCCAATCTGATCGTGATGAAGCTTTTGTTCCTGCAGTCCGAAAACCGGCACCAGGATATTCACATGTATGTGAATTCGCCGGGTGGTTCAGTGACGGCCACGATGGCGATTTATGACACGATGCAGTTTATGGAATGCAGTGTCGCGACCTACTGCGTGGGCCTGGCAGCCAGCGGTGGAGCCATCGTGCTCGCCGGTGGGACCAAGGGCAAACGCTACGCCTTGCCGCACTCCAAGATGATGATTCATCAACCTTACGGTCAGGTTGGCGGCCAAGTCTCTGACATCGAGATTCAAGCCAAAGACATTCTGGACACGCGTGAGATCCTGAACGCGATCCTGGCCAAGCACACTGGTCAACCATTGGATGTGATCGCCAAGGACACGGATCGCGATCGCTATTTGTCGGCTGAACAGGCCAAGGCTTATGGCCTGGTGGATGAAGTTCTCGTCGCGGCTCCGAAGAAAGTCGAAATCGTGACCCCGGCGACCTAGTTCATGACGGTTTGTCTCGGAACTGCGATTGAAGAGTTTTCGGAGATCTGGTATTGACCCCCCACGGTCAGTGGCGCGCGTGGTTGTTGAGCGGGCGGTGAGGAATTTGCCTCGCGAAAGATGCCCGATTCAACTGCTTCGTCATCACTGCCGGACATCACAAATGAGCACATTATGACGACCCTCGTCCCTTATGTTATTGAGAAAAACGGCCGCGAAGAGCGGGCGATGGATATCTACAGCCGGCTGCTCAAGGACCGCATTGTGTTCATGGGCACGCAGGTGAACGATGTCGTCTCCAACAGCATCGTCGCGCAGTTGTTGTATTTGCAGTTCGAAGACCCGAAAGCGGATATTCACTTTTACATTAACTCGCCCGGCGGCTCGATTACGGCTGGCATGGCGATTTATGACACGATGCAGATTATTTCCTGCGATGTGGCGACCTATTGCATCGGCCAGGCGGCCAGCATGGGAGCCATGTTGCTGACGGCTGGAGCCAAGGGAAAACGTTACGGTTTGCCGAATGCCCGCATCATGATCCACCAGCCGTTGGCTGGCATGGAAGGGACCGCGACGGAAATCGACCTTCACGCCAAGGAAGTCATCCGCATCAAACGCAGTATGAACGAATTGATGGTCAAGCATACGGGCCGTACGCTGGATGAAATTGAACGCGATACCGATCGCGACAATTTCATGTCGTCGGAAGAAGCCAAGGCCTATGGCTTGATCGATAACGTTTTGGACAAACTGCCCAGTACGGTTTCGAACCTGGCCTAGTTAATGAGTGTCATAGTTGAATGTCTGGGGTGTGGTTCACCGGTCATCCCGGTGCCAGAGCTGATAAGCATGCCGCAAAACACTGGCGCCCCAAATTTTCGAAGTGTTTGTTGGTAGATTTAGTCTGTGTTAAAGAAGTCCGGCGCGTGTCAGGAAGACATTCGCCGGCAGTGACTCGACCGCTTGTCACAATCCCTTTCCATCCACTCGGCAGGCGAACACGGTTCAGTCGGAATTCCCATGCGATTAGTTCACCAGACATGGATGTCGGTGGTGCTGGCGCTCGCCTTAGTGGGTGGTTGCGCTTCGCGCAGTGGGCTGGAGGTCCTGGAATCTTCATTGCGTCAGCAAGAGGATCGCCTCGCCGGTTTGCAGCAGCAGCTCAATGCCACGCAAAGCGAACTGCAGATTTCGCAAAACGAAGTGGCTCAGTTGCGAGCTCAACTGGCGGCGAATGGCGAGCAGTCGCATGCTCCGGAACATTTTGAAAACGAATTCAAAGCCGTTGGATTGCGGTTCAACGCTTACCTGACCAGCGGTATTGATCGCGATGGTTACCCCGGTGACGATGGTCTGAGCGTCTTGCTGTACCCACACGATGAGCAAGGTGGACTGGTAAAATTGGCGGGCACCGTGGAACTGCGTGCTGTGGACCTATCCGCGCCGGATGGACAGCAAGAGATCGGCAGTTGGTCCTATACTCCCGAGCAGACGAAAAAATCCTGGCACACGGGATTTCTGGCGGCCGGTTTCATGTTTGATGAGGCCTGGGAACGTCTGCCTCAAGGGGCGAATATTACGTTACATGCCCGCTTCAAAACGCTCGACGGCCGGCAGTTTGATGCCGTTCAGCCGTTGAAAGTGACCGTGCCCGCGGCCGGGCCACTCGCCCAAGTTCCACCGTTGCAGACGAAAGTCCGTGCGAGCAAGCCAACGATTTCTCCCGTGGGATACGATGCCCGGAAAGATCGTGATGAAGGCGATCTGGCTGCGGAGCTCGAAGACGAGGGGAACGGCAACCAGGGTGTCATCGAAACTTCGGATCGTTACCGCGAGCACGAGCTGCCGGTGATTCGGTAGGCCGAGGCGTGACGCATCGCGTCCTACGGGCTTCGTCTTCCAATCTTCTGGGCGGTCCATTTCGCCAGATGGAACAACGCTAATCCCACGATTGCACCCCGCATATCGGCGAGCCAATCGTAAAAGTCGCAACGCCGGCCGACTGGGATTTGTAAGAGCTCATCAATCGCGCCGTAGACGGCGATGATCAGTAGCACGGTTGCACAATGTCGCACAACTCCCGTGATCCGACTGGCCAGAACCCAGCTCAAGAGACCGGTCAGAATCGTGAACGAAAGACTGTGAAGCGTCTTGTCCGACATCCGCCCGACGGACTGCGGTACCTTGGGCAGATGTGTCGCCGTGAACGCCAGCAGCCAGAAGCTGAGCAGCGCCCAATCCCTCCATCGTAGTCGACAACACAGTTTCAAATGTCGTTCCCCGGAATTCGGTGCGTGGTTCAGGGGGCTGGGCTCGGTGGGGCGGCCCGTCTGGGAGTCGGTGGCACACGCGGGGAAGCTGGCGGCGAAGCGGCGATGATCGGTGGCTCGGGATCGGCTGGGCCTGGGCGTTGGGTCGAAATCACGCCCGGCAAATCGCGCGAACGGTCGACTCCGGCCGGATTCTTTTGAATGGCCGAGTCGCCTGTTTGCAGACTGAAGGGGCCGGCGAAAGTAAACCCTTCCTGGGTGATGCCCTCGAGTTCGAGTTCCGAGCTATCCCAGGGTGCGAACTCATCAGTCGTGGGCGAAGAACGGACCGCGACTTCTGTTTGTTCGGCAGTGAGGCAGTTGTCGCCGACCACTTTGATCCGCTTCGTCCAAGCCGCGATATGCTCATGCCCCACAAATTCCAGCAGGCCCCCCTGTGTGGGCAGGACGTCAAATACGCAGTCGCGAGCCTCCAGGCGGATGTGTTCTTTCGCAGGCTTCTGATCCATGACCACCCACCGCACGACTGATCCCGATTGCCGACAGGTGACGTGATCCATCTGGAGTTCCAGCTCCAACTGGCCATTGAATGGTCGCGCGATATCGATCAGCGGGCCGGCTCCCAGTCTCAGGACATTTCGTAGGGTGATCTTTTTGGCCGAACTGCGTAGTTCGAGGGCAGAACTTGTTCCCAGCACGACGACGTCTTCCAGCACGGCCAGGCCGCTACGGGGACCTGCCGCGTCGGGCACTCGCCAGCAGATCGCCGAGGGAGCTGGCTGCCGTGTCTGAAACTCCAAAGCATCAATGACCGGGGCGGCGGTTGAGGAATGGGTCAAGAAGGATGTGTCGCGAAGTTCCAACTCCAGGGCTTCCACCAGCAATTGAGCGTGAGGAACGGGCAAATCCAGATCGCCTTCTGAGGCGTTGGCTCGGCGGAACACCAGCCCTTGCAACTGCACTTTCTCCGCCAGCAGGATCAAAGGAGCTTCATTAACGACAATCTCTGCCCGCACGCCGGGGCGGCTGCGGATCACCAGGGGGCCGATTTGTTTAATATCGCGCGGCGCGTAGGGGCCGTTAGAAGTGAGTTCGATGATTCCCTGAGCATTCGGCTCGGGTAACTTCAGCAACGTTGCACTGATTGTCGTCGCATGCTGGGAATTGGTCACCGCGTCATGGCCTGTAGTCGCCGACGATGTCCCTGCACCAGATTGCGCTGGGGGGATTGCAGTCCAAATTCGCAACAGACTAGCGCGGGTCCCCTCGTTGACATATCCCGCAGTCAACCCTGTGACGGCGAACAGCAATGTCATGATCCAGACTAAGGGGGAATTGACGACGGTCGCCAGCTTGAGACCCTCACCGACAGGGCGTTCAAAACTGCTGACGAAGTGTTTCAGCTGTCGCCGCCCGGAACGTCGTGGCTGGCCCCACGCCTGCAGCACGACCCCCGCGTTGGCGGGACGGTCGGCAACGTTGGGGGAAGTCAGCTTCAGGATCATTTCGGCCAGCGGGGCGGGCGTGTCAGGGGCGAAATCGCGAACGTCTCGGATCCGTCGCGTCTGATGAGAGGCCAATTTGACGAGCGGATCGCCGCCCGGAAATGGTGGTCGGCCCGCCAGCAATTGCCACAGCAGGCAGCCCAGGGCATACAAGTCGGATGCCGGGTTGTACGTGATTCCCGTGCCAATCAATTCCGGTGCGATACAGTCGTAGCACTCTGGAACCAATTGCGAATGGGGAGTCAGTTCGGGCTCGAGAACTCCCTGGATACCGGTATCAATCAGGACGGCCGTGCCCTCGGACAGCAACCGGACCTGTGACGGTCGGATCTCGCCATGAGCCAGTCCGATGGCATGCAACCGCGATAGACCGTCGGCCAGTTGTCGACCGATTTGCCAAACCACGCGCGCCGGATATCGACCGCGGCGAATCAGCAGTTCCGTCAAGGTGCGGCCGGGGACATGGCGGCTGACAAACACCAGTTGCTGATCGATTTTCTCGCAGGCCTGGGGCATCACAATCGATGGATGAGCCAGTTTGCGACCGGTTTCCAGAAGTTTTTGCGTGCGACTGAGGATCTCGGGGATGAGATCTTCTTCGACCGTCACCAGCTTCAAGATGCGTGCCTGACGAGTCGCGATGGACCGGGCCAGGTAGGTCGCTCCGGAAAAACTGAGACCGAGACGCTCGACGAGGACGCACGGACCGACACGCAATTTCTCGGGATGTGGCGATTCCAGCATCTGCGCCTGGAACGGAGTCAGTCGTCGCAACTGCACCAGGGCATCGATCCAGACCGAATCGAAGGCGGGCAAATCGGTGGCCATGCGACGCACCCGCGCCCGGCACCGACGCAGGTCGGCGGGCGTGCATAGCCGCAGCTCACGCAGCAGCTTCACCAGTGGTGCTGAGGGTGGTTCCAACACGAAGCAGGCATCCCTTCCTGCGACGATTCCTGTCGTGCCCGAAATCCTGATTCGGGGACACGTTGCATCATCGCCAACAGCCGGGAGTTATGCCAGATTTCGCATTTTGTGGCAAGATGAAGCGTAGAATGGGATTGAGGTCCGTTGTCAGTAGTCCGTATTCAGCTGTGATTAGGATGAATGCGATGCTTCCAATGACAACTGACAACGGACCACTGACAACGGACGATTAACAAAATCCTAGTTTCGTCATTCGTGACTTCCTGCTACTCTTCTGCGGCGGAAAAGCACTCAGCCGTCTCGTTAGACCTAACAATATGCGAAGGATGGGCTATGAGCAGTCTCGAAAGCGCTCAGCGTTATTTCAATTTGGCCGCCGATCAAATGGGGCTGTCTGCGAATATGCGGAAGCTGCTGCTGACTCCGGAGCGTGAAGTCAAAGTTCAAGTGGCCATCGAACGCGACAATGGTGAAGTCGCGACATTCATCGGTTATCGCGTCCAGCATGACAATCACCGGGGAGCCTTCAAGGGGGGCTTACGCTATCACCACGAAGTCGACGCCGATGAAGTTCAAGCTCTGGCGACGTTGATGACGTGGAAAACGGCGGTCGTTGACATTCCGTTCGGAGGGGCCAAAGGCGGCATTCAAGTCAATCCGAAGGAACTCAGCGCGGGTGAGCTCGAACGACTGACTCGCAAATTCATCGATCAGATCCATGAAATCCTGGGGCCGGATAAGGACATTCCAGCCCCCGATATGGGGACTGACGCCCAGATCATGGCCTGGATCTATCGTCAGTATTCTAAGTACCACGGCGATTGTCCCGGTGTCGTCACGGGCAAGCCGCTGGAACTGCATGGCTCAGTGGGGCGTGAAGAAGCGACAGGCCGCGGGGTCTCGATCATCGCGGCAGAAACGATGCGTCGGCTGAACCGTGACATCAAAGGTGCCACTGTCGCGCTGCAGGGGTTCGGCAACGTCGGCAGTTTTGCTGCCAAGTTCCTCTACGATGCTGGTGCGAAAGTGCTGGGGATCAGTGATGCGTTTGGTGGCGTCTGGAACAAGGATGGTCTCGATATCCCTGGATTGCTGGCGTATGCCAATAAGAACCGTGGCGTACAAGGCTTTCCCGGCGGCGATTCGGTGACCAATCATGAGCTGATGACGTCGAAGGTCGACATCTTGATTCCGGCCGCATTAGGCGGAGTTCTGACGAAAGAGATCGCCGAACTGGCCCAGGCCAAGGTGATCGTCGAAGCGGCCAACGGCCCGACGACCCCCGATGCCGACGAAGTCTTCGAACGCCGCGAGATCCTCGTGGTGCCCGACATTCTGGCCAACGCCGGTGGTGTGACAGTCAGCTACTTTGAATGGGTCCAGAATTGTCAGCATTTCCAATGGGAATTGGATCGCGTGCGCAACGAACTGCACAAGATCATGGTCGCCAGCTTCGACAAGGTCTGGACCACAGCCGAGCAGAAGAAGATTCCGATGCGCACTGCGGCCTATATCGTGGGAATCGGGCGAGTCGGGCGTGCGACCCAGCTAAGTGGGATTTCGTAGGCCGTAGACCCGACCCCTCGACGAATTACTCGGTCGTGCCCCAAGCCTGTTGTTCGAGTTCCTTGGTATTTCGCTCGACCGAGAGAATGATCGTGCGCTGGCCTGATCCGTCCGGGCGGGCGACTACGGTTTGAATCAGATGCCGACCGTCTTCCAAGGACAGCCGGACCTGGAACGATCCGTCAGGTTTCACGTGAGCCGGTTCGTCGACCACGGTGACCCGGGCCTCGGGTGAAGTGATTCCGTGCAGAATCAATTCGGCGTGGAAGGTCAGCGGCAGGTGTCCGTGCGATTTCGATGCGTTGCCGGAAGAATCCTGTTCGTCGGGATTCGATTGGCCATTCCAGTTCTCGATGGTGCGCCCCAGGCGTTCTTCGAGCAAATCGCGGAGGGGCGATTGCGCGGACGATTCCGAATAACCGCCGGACAGGGCGAAGATCCGCTGGTACTCGCCGTTCAAGTCATCCCAGCCGCCGCTGATCGTTCCCGGGGTGCCCGGTCGAGGTGCGGTCACGACATTCGATCGAGCCAGGACCTGGAACTTGCCGCCGGGGGTCAGATAGCCAATCTGCAGCCGATACGTCCGCGCCTGTCCGTCGATGGGCACATACCAGAAGTTGACTCCGCCGTGGATCGAAATGTCCATCAACCGGGCTTCGCTGCGGCTGGTGGCATCGTGTCCCGAAACATCAAATACCCGCAGTGTGGGGACTGATCGATGCCATTCTGTTCCCAGGGCCACTTCGGCACGTTGAATGGTCGCTCGGGAAAACTCCCAGACGGCCTGCAGCCAGTGCGGGTCACGGACCAGCACGACGAACCGGTCGTGCCCCTCCTTCTCAGCACTGCTCGCTTGAGCCAGATCGCGCTTCAATACGGCTTCGGCATTTGGGGTGATGGTGGAGTTACGTTTCCCGCGAGATTTGGCGGTCAACGTACTGCTGGTCTTCTTGGGAGCGAGTTTTTCACTAGCCGCAACGGTCTTGGGAGACGCGGGCTTCGGAGAGACCGGCTTGGCTGATGCTGGAACGACGGATTTGACTCGTCGTGGTGGAGAGACGACTTTACCTGGTTTGGCCACCACTGCTGTCTTCAGTTTGGACTTGCTCTTCACAACGACTGACTTGGAAGCCTTCGCCTGCTTGGCAGCTTCGAGGGCTCCGATCAATTCATCCTTTTTTAATGACTTCCAGCCGGTCACCCCGCGGCGCTGAGCCATCGCTGCCAACTCAGTTCGAGTGTGATCGCTCAATCGTTTAGCTGCCATAACGGAAGATCTTTATTGGGCCGGCGTAGTTTCCGAAAGTCGTTACGATGATGATCCGCAGAACGCTCTGAAATGTCTCTGTCTCAATTTCGAGAATGACCTGTCGTGGAAGACTTGGGGTCAGTTGCAGTTTGGACACGCGAGGTGAGTCAATCATCACCGCGATCTGATCGGCAAGTCTTGATGTACATGGAGTTGTAGCAGATTGGGCTGCGGTTTTTCAACGCGACGCGGTTTTTCGTTGGCCAGCCGGGACTTCTCGATTAATGCTCTGCGGAATTCAGTCACGATTCACCGTGGAATGACCGATAAGTTCACGCATTCCAACCAGTTGGGTTCAGCAGCCAGTCCGTTATCGAGAATTGGCCACGGCTGATTTCCCTTCCTAGTCGCTTACTCCTCATTGCTATAACCGTCCGTTGTGACCAAGATTCTGTTCCCGGGTTCTGCGAAGAATCTCCGGGATTTATTGATTTTCAGCGGTCGGTAAGATCACCGATACCTGTGTTCGTATGATTAGTCTGTTGCCTGCCTGCTACATTAGAAACGGCCTTCCCAAATTGAACTGAAATGAGGGCCGCCAATCAGGGCTGGGAAAGAAAAGAATCAATCCTGAGAAAAAATGAACAGGGAACATTGCGACTTTGACAGTCTCCAAGTGGACCGCTATGCTTCGTGCATCCTTCGGGAAAATCTGCTGCCCACGGATTCTGCGAAGCGGTGACGTTCGGCTTCTTGCCGGATATTTGTCATCCGCCATTGGAGATGTTGTTGGCGGCTGAGGGTAATGTCGTGCCGAAACAGCCTCCAGACCGCCAACTACCGATGGCTTCAGCCATGCGGTGGGTGACGGAAATTTCCGCAGGCGGTTTTCTGCTGGCATTGCCGGCTTTAGGCGGCTGGTGGTTGGACAGTCAGTTACGAAGTGCTCCGTGGTGTTTGATTGTTGGTGGGTTGCTGGGTTTGATCGCTTCCTTTCTGCATATCTTGAAAATCACTGGTGCTTTGAAAACCGACTCGAAACGCGGTCCGCGTTAAATTAATAGCAAAAAGTTGTGTTTGCTGAGGCGTGAGTCGAGGCATTACACGTGATTGTCAGGATATGAGTACTGTCTCGCCGTTGCGACAATGCGGCAGGCTGCTGGCGGTTACGCTGGTGGCCTTGTTAGTATTGTCGCCCTTGGCGATGGCCATGGCCGGTGTGGCTGGACTACAGGGATTGGCGCTATCTGCCGGTGTCTGTTTCCTGCCCGGTCTGGTGACAGTGTGGTTGGCGTCTGCGGTCACTGATCCGCAGGCTAAGACTTGGATCACGTTAAGTGGGATGCTCGTCAGGATGTTTGTCGTCCTGGCGGCAGTATTGATTTGTCGGCAATTGCAGCCCCGTTGGGGGTTGCGTGAGTTCTATATCTGGTTGGTGGTTTTCTATAACGTATTGCTGCTCGCCGAGACGTGGCTGTTGTTGCCTCGCGGCAAGCGGCCTTAGTGCTGGTCGACCGGTTGGCGATGGCATTTCGCGATGGCTGAGGCGTGTTGTTCGGTTCGCGGTTGGTTCGTCGGAGAAACGAAAAACAGACATGGCTGCCGATCACAGTAACGACGTATTTCATCATATCCGCGATTCGATTCAGTTCGAGTTGCCGGGCTTTCTGGGTGGACCTACCGCCCCGTTGCCGGGTTTCGATTTGTTCGGATATCACTTTCAGCTCACCAAGTTCATGGTGCTGCAGGTTGTTGCGGGTTTGTTGACGCTGGTGATCTTTCGCGGGTTGGCGGGGCATATTCGTAGTGGCCGGCCAGCGCGGGGCAGGTTCTGGAATTTCTGGGAAATGTTGGCCGTGGCCATTCGCGATGAGGTCGCCCGGCCGGCAATCGGCACGGGTCACCATCACGATGACATTAGTCCGGGTGACGGCCACGAAGATTCGCATGCTTATGGTTCAGATCTGCAGCACGAGGGTTTTCATCCCGATGCTGCGATTCATAGCGACAATCATTCTCATGGCCACAGTCATGGGATCGAAGATACAGGGTCACATCCGGCTGATAAATATTTGCCGTATGTCTGGTCCTGTTTCT
>JAQGHS010000676.1 GCA_028291605.1 Planctomycetaceae bacterium
GTGGTGCCGATGCCGAGCTGCCCGTACATCGTCATGGCGAGATCCCCTGGACTCATGGGCCGGGCCGCCGGGCGTTCGCCTAAGGCATCACTGGCGCCCACGACCTGGCCGCATTTCAAGCCGCCACCAGCCACAAGTGCCGAGTAGCAGCGTTCCCAATGATCGCGTCCCGCTTTGCCGTTGATGCGCGGCGTGCGGCCGAATTCGCCAGCAGCCATGACGACGGTTTGTTCCAGCAGGCCGCGTTGCTCCAGATCGTTCAACAGTGCGGAAACCGCTTGATCGAGCATCCACGAATGGCGATCCTGCAACATCGAAAAGTTGCGGTCGTGCATGTCCCAGCCCCCGTCGCCGCCGTCTTCGACTGGTTCGACGTGGGAGCTCCAGTTGACCTGCACGAAGGGGACTCCCGATTCGACCAGCCGCCGGGCCATCAGGCAGCACTGGCCGAAACGAAAATGGCCATAGGCGTTCTGTACCGCCGGTGATTCGCCCTCGAGTTCGAAGAATTTTCGCGCTTTCCCTGAAGTCAGCAATGAAAACGCCTGCTGGTAAAACTGATCGAGCCGTTGGATCGAGGGCGAGTTGTCGAGCCGCCGCGGTAACTGGTCCATCGCGGCCAGCAGGCTTTGACGTGAATTCAGCGTGGAGGAATTGAGTCCCGGAATCAGGTCCAGGTCGGGGATCTTCACTCCAACATCGGTTTCATAATCCAGTCGGAAGGGATCGTAGAGCGTCCCCAGACTGCCGCCCCCTTCGCCACGAATGGGGCGATGTCCCTGATTGAGGTTCCCACCCAGGGCGATGAAGCTGGGAATATCGGGCCGGAAGCCGCGCATGCGAGCGACAATCGACCCGTGGGTCGGCTTGAGTTGTCCCGGGACTATGGTCCCTCCCAGGCTGGCTCCGCCTTCCATGGAACTGGTCAGTCCTACGGTCCCGCCGATGCCATGGTCATTGGTTTCGTGATGCAACGAGCGGACGATGGCATATTTGTCGGCACAGCGGGCCAGTCGAGGCAGCAGTTCGCAGACTTCCATGCCCGGCACATTGGTGGCAATCGGCCGATACGGCCCACGAAATTCCTGCGGTGCCTGCGGCTTCATGTCGAAGGTGTCGAGGTGACTGGGGCCACCCCACAGCCAGAGCAGAATCATCGATCTGGGAGGCCGAGAATCTGCGGCAGCAGCCTGCATCCGCAAGACCGTTGGCAACGACAGCCCCAGCGCGGCCAACGATCCGGCGTGCAGAAACGCTCGTCGCGACCCGCCCTGGCAGTCATGTCCTCGAAAACCACCCCATCGCAGCATCCAATCAGTCTCCTGAAATCTCACCACGAATTCGGTATTCGACGAATGTACGAACTCAGATTGTATGCGATCTGCAGGACTGAAACCAACAAAAGATTTGTCAGTTGTCCTTTGTCAGTTGTCAGTTGACCTTGGGAGGGACCGTCTGGGGTGAGTTCTTGTGGATTGATGTGGTCATTGGCGTGATTCGCCCGCCGATGACTGGATAAACCAACACAACGTCCACGAGACGATCTCTCCCAAGGTCAACTGACAAAGGACAACGGACCACTGACAACGGACAAATCCCATCAATTCACAATTCGGCTTCTGTTGAAACCGGGGTTGCGATTAGAATCACGGGCTGCGCAGTGGTGGACTGCGCGATCCTGGTACTATTCTGATTGAATTGGGGATCTTCGCGGAAGATTGGGCTTCGGTCCTTCTTTCTCGAAGCCCTGGCGCACAGAACTCCCCGCGAGCGCTCGATGTCGGATTCGGAACAATCTCCCTCAGATCAGCTCGATCAATTATTCGCGGCCCCCGGCGCGGCTCCGGTTCCGCCTGCGCCGGCGACGCCTCCGATCGTGCTACCTGATCCGCAGACTGGCGCGCCGGTACCGCCAGCTCAGCAAGCGGCGAAGCAACGGATCGTGCGATTTCAGGATCTGTTGGAGAAGCTGACACCGGTCGTGTGGGTCACTCCCACTCTGTTAGTGGTGAATGTGGCCTACTTCATCGTGATGGTCAGCCAGGGCGTCGACTTCTTGCAGCCCGAAGTCCCGCAGCTTTTGGAATGGGGTGCCAACTATGCCCCGCTCACTTGGAATGGCCAGCCCTGGCGGCTGTTGTCCAGTTTCTTCATTCATTTCGGTATTCTGCACCTCGCCGTCAATATGTGGTCGCTCTGGAGCGTGGGGCGGATGCTGGAGCGGATGGTCGGCAATATTGGGTATTTGATCATCTACTTCGCGTCGGGCATCGCGGGTAGCGTGGCCAGCCTGTGGTGGAATGGTGATGTCGTCTCGGCCGGAGCTTCCGGAGCGATCTTCGGACTGCTGGGTGCCTTCGCCACCTTTATCTGGAATCGAGCGGACTCATTCCCTCCCGCAGCCCTCAGCCAACTCCGTTCCAGCCTGGCGAAGTGTATTGGCATCAATCTGCTGTTCGGGGCCGCCATTCAGGGGATCGATCAAGCAGCGCATATCGGTGGGTTAGTGTGTGGTCTGGCCTGCGGCTGGCTGTTGAGTCAACCGCTGGATCAATTCAACGTCCAGCGCAGATTCAAGAAGAACCTGGTCACCGCGGCGATCGCTCTGTTGACGTTGGGGACCATGATTCTGCAGCATCCGCCGCCACCCCCCGACCTTTTTATGGAACTGGCGATCTACGACCAACTCGTCCCGCAGACGATCAATAAATTCAATGAGGCTGCCGGCAAATTTAATGAGCGGAAGATGACTTCCCAGCAAATGGTCGAACTTGTGCGGAAGGAAATCCTGCCACCGTGGATTCAGGTGCGCGAACATATCGACAAATTGGCAAACATTCCGTCGGGCCGCCGCGAGCTGATTCACCAGGTGCGGTCGCAGTTATTGACGCGAGAAGAGGCCTGGAAGCTGATGATCGACGGCTTGGAGCACGACGACAAGCAAAAGTTTGACGAATACAAGGTCAAGTGGAAACAGGCGGAACACCTTCGCGAGCAACTCGAACCGAAATAGCAGAGTTTGAGGGGCCTGTAGAAACACTGCCCGCAAGTCCTAAAAATGACGAATGACGAAACCAGAATGACGAATCAATGACCAAACCCGAATGACCAATGCAGGGGCACTACCAGATATTGGGTATTTGGACATTCGACATTCTTTCGTCATTCGTCATTAATAATATGTCCTTCGTGATCGGAAGCTGACGGCATGCAATCGGATTATCGAGCCGGGGCCTTAACCCTGGCGCTGCTGGCCGCGAGCACGGGATTGTGGATCAATCTGCTCCGTCAGGGATTCCGTAGCGGCTGGTCCTGGCCGCTGCAACCACGTCGTGATGTGCCCTGGCGCCCGTGGGAAGCTGTGGCCACGATTCTGATCGTGCTGATCTGTATCGGCGCAGTCGTGCAACAGTTTGCGGCCGGCGGAGCGCCCGATGGTGCGCCTGAGTCGACCGTTTTTGATATCCGTAAGTTGCAATTATTTGCCGGATCTCAGCTCGCTGAGCTGGCGCTGATTCCGCTCATTCTGGGAATCTGGTGCCCGTGTCGCTGGGAAGACTTCGGCCTGCGTCGGCACGGTTGGCAGACCGATTTGCAATTCGCGATCTGGGGCGTATTGCTCGCCCAATTGCCCGTCCATCTGCTGGAATATCCTCTGCAGGGCTGGCGGGCGGAAGATCCGCATCCCATGCTGGAACTGCTAAAACATTCCAGCAACCACTGGCAGACCCTCCCTTGGATTGCTCTGGAAGTCGTCGTGCTGGCTCCACTGGTGGAAGAGCTGTTGTTTCGCGTCGTCCTGCAAGGGGCATTGGAACGCGAGATCCCTGCAGTTTGGGCCATCATCCTGACGGCTGCAGCGTTTGCGTGTATCCATCAACAGGCAGACTGGCTCCCGTTGTTTCCCCTGGCTCTGATCCTGGGATACATCTACTATCGCCGCCGCAGCTATATTGCCGTCGTCGTCTTGCACGGCCTCTTCAACGCCATCAGCCTGCTCTGCGCCCTGTGGATCACGAAGATCATTCCGTGAGAGATGGCCTCGTTAATACAAGCTCGAAGCGCAAGCGAGT
>JAQGHS010000729.1 GCA_028291605.1 Planctomycetaceae bacterium
GTGGGATAGGCTTCCAGCCTGTCAATTGTCACCTCAAGTTACAAACCCGAAGTTCATTCATCTTATGATCGCCACTCAGATTTCAGCTTACTGTTTGGTTCACCGCTTTGTCGCTTCGCGATGGACAGGCAGGATGCCTATCCTACGGTCGTTATGCCACGAAACTAGGCAGGAGATTCCTCTTTTTGGGAATAGTCGGCACAACCGATTTCTTTGGCGAAAGCGGCTGGTGGTGGTCGATAATGTCTTGTGCCGCTCACCGCACGTGAAAAACTGGCTGGGAAGATTCTTTTGGCTTGCCGAGAACATCCAGTCGGTTTCCCGTGTCCCACTGACGCCTGGCCGCCGAACTGATGCGAAATCAAATTAAAAATCGGCAGCACGGCTCAGCGTATGCTAGGTTTGAAACGTGATGCCTTTTGGCAACACGCTTCCGGTGGGGTCAAGTTCAGTGTTTGAGAGTCGGTTTTGTGCATTGCTGTAAGTACGACAAGGTACGCTGCAAGTTGGTCCCGCCTTAAAAAGATGTCCTCGCGAAGGGGTTCTCTTCACGAGCACGATTTGTTATCATTCCCCTGACTTTTCGGCACCTCTGTGTTCAGGGGCTGTTGAAGAGTAATTTCACAATTCGGAACTCCTGAAATGTCTGGGTGTACCGGACCGGTCGAAGCTCCGGAATGGCGAGTTGACGCGGGACATAGCACCGCGATCTCCGTTCCCTCCGATCAGTCCACCCGTCGCGACCTGCGGTCTATGACCCGGGACGGCGTATTCTTCAGCGTGATGGTTGGGATCGGTGAAACATACCTTCCCGCCTTCGTTCTGGCTGCCGGCTTAGGCGAAGTCGCCGCTGGCTTGATTACGACCTTGCCTTTGCTGGCAGGTGCCGTACTGCAGTTGCTGGCGCCGCGCGGCGTGAAATGGCTGGGTTCGCCCCGGTTATGGGTTGTAACCAGTGCCGCACTCCAAGCGCTGTGTTTCATACCCCTGGCAATTGCTGCCTGTCGCGGAGGCATTTCTCTCGGCATGGTCTTCCTGCTGGTCTCCTGTTATTGGGGATTCGGGATGGCATCGGCCGCAGCCTGGGGCAGTTGGGCCGAGATGCTGGTGCCCAAACTCGTCCGCTCGAATTACTTTGCTCGACGCACCCGGTTTACACAGGCCGGCACTTTGCTGGGCTTTGTGGTCGGTGGGTTCAGTCTGCAATACGCCAAGAACGGCGGGTTTTTGCTGCAGGCCTTCGCTGTCCTGTTTGGCGTGGCGGCGGTCTGTCGGCTGGTCTCGGCCTGGGCGTTGTCGGCTCAAAGTGAAACCGCCCCCAAGCATGATGACCAGAAATCGGTCAACTTCATCGAGTTGGGACGTCGGCTCTGGAACGGTGGGAGCGAACGCTTCTTGCTGTATCTCGTTGCGACGCAATTCGCCGTCTACTTCTCGGGACCGTACTTCAATCCTTACATGCTGCGACACATGCAGATGTCGTATTCGACGTACGTCATGTTGATCGGCACTTGCTTCCTGGCCAAGATGCTGGCATTGCCCCTTTGGGGTATTGTGGCTCAGCGATCGGGTCCGCAAAAGCTGCTGTGGATTGGTGGGATTGGGATCGTCCCGGTCTCCGGTCTGTGGATGGTCTCCAATTCGTTGCCGTTTCTGTTCGCCTTGCAACTTGTGGGTGGCGTGGCTTGGGCGGCTTATGAGCTGGCCATGTTGCTGTTGTTCTTCGAATCCTTGCGACGCGACGAGCGAACCGCATTGATGACGATGTACAACGCGGCGAATGCACTGTCGATGGTACTCGGTTCGATCGCGGGCGGCTTGATCATCAATTTCATGGACAAGTCGGCCGAGAGCTACCTGCTGGTATTCGGAATCTCATCGGTGCTGCGATTCTCGACGGTCGGCTTGCTGTTCTTGTTGCCGAAGTTGCGACCCGACCGGCTTCCGGAAGAGGTCCCGCCTGCAGCGTCGATTCCCGAACGAGTTCCGGCGGCATTGGCGGTCGAACGTCGTGCGGTTGCCGTCTATGCGGAGGATTCGCGTGGACGTAAACCCGAACCGCAGAGTGCGTTGGCGAATTGAAGCGAATAAATATCGAAGTTCAACAGCCTCGGTGAAATCACCGAGGCTGTTTTCTTTTTTGTAGCCTGACTCTCCGAGTCGGGTGTATTCGTAATGAAAGAGACCCGACTCGGAGAGTCAGGCTACAACACGCACTACTTAATGATCTCGCGGATCGGCTGACCGTGGTCGATCTCTAATCGCTTACGGCCGGGGATTTCCAGGCGATGCGAATCCAGTCCGAGCTGATGCAGGACCGTCGCATGCAGGTCTGTCACATAGTGGCGACCTTCCACCGCATGGAATCCGATTTCGTCGGTTTTTCCATGAGCAATGCCACCCTTGATCCCACCACCTGCCAGCGCTACTGAGAAACCATAGGGATGATGATCGCGGCCGTCGCCACCTTGGGCGCCCGGGGTTCGGCCGAACTCGGTGCCAATGATGACCAGCGTTTCGTCTAGCAACCCGCGTTGTTTGAGGTCTTTAATCAACGCGGCAATCGGTTGATCGACTTGTCCGCACAGCGAAGAATGCCCGGCCTTCAGTCCGCCGTGAGCATCCCACGCACCCGCGCCGCCGTTGCTGCCATGGAAGAGTTGAATGAACCGCACGCCGCGTTCGACCAGTCGTCTGGCGGCCAGACATTGGCGGCCGAACGTCTGGGTCGGTCCCTTGTCCGTACCGTACATCCCAAGTGTCTCGGCCGATTCGGAAGAAAAATTCACGACTTCCGGAACTGCGGTCTGCATGCGGAAGGCCAATTCGTAAGACTTGATCCGCGCCCGCATCGCTTGATCGTCGGGGTACTCGACCGCCGAGATGTTGTTCAATTTTCCTAGGAGGTCAAATTCTGCCGCCTGTTCTTCGCGATAGACTTCTCGTCCGGGCAAGGCGAAGGGCAGGGGATTATTGGGATCAACCTCGAGTTGCACGCCGTTGTGTTCCGGCCCGAGGTAATTCGCTCCGTGGCCACCGACTCCGCCGCAGCAATCGGCGATCGGCGTTCCCATCACGATGAATTGCGGCAAATTCTCGTTCAAGGTTCCCAGGCCGTAGTGGATCCACGATCCGATCGTCGGAAAGTTTCCCTCGAGCGAATGCCGGCCGGTGTGAAACTGTAGCTGAGCCCCGTGGTTGTTATCCGTCGTCCACATTCCGCGGACGAGTGCCAGGTCATCGGCGCACCAGTCTCCCAGTTTCGACCACCAATCGCTGATTTCCAGCCCGCTCTGGCCATATTTCTTGAATCCGACCTGCAGCGGGAAGAGTTTCGGATGGACCTTGTGGAGACCCTCGATGACTTCACGCAGGTTCTTCTTGACCAGCGGCGATTCCAGCGTGGCGGCGAACGGGGACTCTTGAATGGTCTTCCCGGCGTGCTCATTAAGGGCCGGTTTGGGATCAAAACTCTCCATCTGGCTCATGCCGCCGACGAGGAAGATCCAGATGACGTTCTTGGCTTTGGCGGGGAAGTGCGGCTGGCCGGTTGGTGGCGTCCACAGTGCGGTGGATTCCGCCCGGGCGATTCCCTGTTGATGCAGCAACGTTCCCAGGGCCAGACCGGTGAAGCCCATGCCGACATCGGCCAGGAAAGCACGTCGCGGCATGCCGAACGGTTTTTGAGTCATAGCACTATCACACAAGGTAGGCATTGGAATCCGAACTGCGAGCGTTCCAATATCATATCGGGAAAACACATCAATCAATAGCGATATTTGTTTGTTCGACGATACTGATTTCGGTGGGCTGGCGATTTTGGGGTCGGGCGTTCAAATTTCAAAATTGGCCCGCCGACTGGTTGACGGTAGGTTGACGTCTCGAGGCCAATTTTGAAATTTGA
>JAQGHS010000730.1 GCA_028291605.1 Planctomycetaceae bacterium
AGATCGGGCTGTCCGGTAGGGGTCTTGTCTGTTCAAAAGTTCAACGAAGTCAAAGAAGTCAAAGAAGTCAAAGAATGCGCGAGTTTGATGTGTCTCCATTCGAGACACGGTGAGGGCCGGGGTCGCCGACTCGTCGTCGAAGGTTCGGCAGGCGGTCAGACCAAAGAGTTCAAAGAGTTCAAAGAGTTCAAAGAGTTCAAAGAGTTCAAAGAGTTCAAAGAGTTCAAAGAGTTCAAAGAAGTCAAAGAAGTCAAAGAAGTCAAAGAAGTCGAAGAAGTCGAAGAAAGCGCGTGTTGAACGCGGCTGTAGGGGGGCCGCTCCGGTCGTCGTTTTTGCGATTGTGATCGGACTTTGCTTGGGCTCGATGAGAAGACAATGTCTCCTGGTTGCTCAAACCTGAAAGGAGACGGCCGGGGCGGCCATCTTACGGGCTGCATGTGGATGGCTGGGCAAAGAATTCAAAGAATGCGCGAGAATTTGACGCTGGATTCGCTCGACTCTGGAGAGTCAAGCTACGTTGCTTAGGCCGCTCTCTTGCGGGCCAAGCGGCGGGCTTCGCGGTCGCCGGGGGCTGTCTTCCAGCGTTTGTGGAGCCAGAAGTATTGCTCCGGGGCGCGGCGGACGGCTCGTTCGAGGGCGGCTGTGTACTTTTGGGTGATCTCGAGGATCGGATTGTCGGTGTCGAGTTGTTGCGGGTCGATGACTTCTTCGACGGCGAGCTCGAAGCGTTCCCAATACTCTCCGCGATCGGGTAGCCGGCGAGAGCAGCCGACGCAGATCAGGGCATTGTACTGTTGAGCTAGCAGAGCGATCGTTTTCAGGGTCGAGGCCGGTTTGCCGAAGAATTCGACAAAGATTCCGCCGCGGCCGGCGTCCTGATCGCCCAGTAAGGCGAAGCGCCCCCCCTGCTCCAGCAATGCTAGCATGTCGTCGAAGCAGTTTTTCTTGGCGATCAGTTGGTGACCTGTCTGCTGGCGGAAGCGGGCGAACCAGTTTTGCAGATAGGGGTTGTCGAGCTCGCGCGCGACGACTCCCATCTGGAAGCCGAACAGGCCGAAGACCGAGATGGCCATTTCCCAGTTGCCGAAGTGCCCGCTTAACAGCAGGACCGGACGGTTGGAGAGGAGGGCTCGGACAGCGTCGGGGCGGTTGCGGAATTGGATGACGTCGTGGGTGTTGTGCAGATGGAGCTTGCGAGGTAAGTGAGCGATTTCCGATAGCAATCGGAAGAGATGGACCCACATATCGTGGATGATCTGGTCGATTTCAGTCTCGGTTTTTTCGGAGCCGAATGCCTGTCGCAGATTGTCGTGGGCGACTTGATAGCGGGTCAGCTTGCGGGGCATGACGCTGCACATCAGCCAGGCAAGCTTGTGGGCCAGGCGAGCACAGCCGCGCGGGGAGAGAGTCTGCCAGACGCACAACATCAGCCGGAAGATCAGGTATTCGCCGCGATAGCGGAGGTTGCGCCACATGATGATTTGCTTGCCTTTCTTCGTGTCCTTTGTGACCTTCTGTTCCAATCCTGTTTTGAACAGAAGGTCACAAAGGACACGAAGGACGAAGAATCCGGGGGCTTACGCCGCCCGGCTCGCCTGGTTCAGTTTATTAAGTCGCGTGTTTTGGTTTATAGAGTTGGGGCTTCCATCAAATCAACGATTTCTCGAGCCATGCGGTCCATCACTTGTTGGTAGGCTGTTGCCAGTGACTGGCCGACTTCCGGGGCGAATTCTGCGTTTTGGATGAGCTGGATCTCGCTTTGCGAAATGGGGACCCGCTTTTCGGCGAGGACTTCGCCGGTCTTCAGATTCTCCCAGCGGACTTCGACCGTCAGTGACATTTGCAGTTCACGGGGGTCGTCATTTTTGGTTTCGCCGAGGACCCGCTTGCGGGTGTTGACGATCTTGCCGATCAACTGCGTGTCGGCCGCTGGTTGATCGACCACGCGAAACGGCGTTCGCAGTTGGATTTCTTTCTGGACGGCTTCAGTGAGTTGAAACTCAAGGTTGCGGCGATCTGATTGCGATTTGAAGATCGGGACATAGACCGATTGGATCTCGGGCTCAAAGCCGTTTCCCATGCGGTAGCCGCAGCCGGTCATGAGGAGCGACAGGCAGAGGAACAGAAGGCGGACGCGATTCGACCGAGTTGCGGCGCGTCTGGTCGGCGCTGGCGATAACTCGGGAAGTTGCGATCGGTGCCCCATGGTATGTCTCAAACGGCTGCATTCACTTGTCGCTGCGTTTCGCCCGACTCTTGAGAGTCAGGCTACATTACGGTTTGGCCCGTGCTGGTTGCGGATCGAATTTCGTTCGCTCGATTTCCTCTGCGGACGGGTCATTCACGAGTTCCGGCGGATCGACTTTACTCTTGGCTGGCGGCAGCTCTTCGTAACTGTCGCTGGGTTCGTCGTATTTGCGGTCATCGGATTTGGGCTGCGTTGCGGGCAGTTCCTCATCCGGTTCGAGGATCTTTGCTGGCGGCGTCGATTTCTTATTTTGTTTCCGTGGGAATTGCGGGCCGGCTGGTGCGGTCTCCGTGGCTGGCGACTTGCCGCCCTTCGCGGGAGTCTTGGGGGCGGCCTTGGGTGATTTCGGGGCATCCAACGATTTCTCGTCGGGGTAGTGCTCCAGCATTCCCGAGTGTACTTCGGACCCAATTCCTGCAGGCGTTTCGCAGCCCTCTCGGCGAACGAACTTTCCGGGAAGTCCTTGAGAATCGACTCGAGGTAGATCGCTTCGCCCTGTGGCTTCTGACGATGCCGGTAGTACTCGGACCGCGACCAGTTGCGTTCGGCACCACGATCTTTGATTTTGACGAGGTCGGCTTGCAGGGCTTCTTTTTCTGCAATATTGGGGTACAAATTGAGCGTGCTGTGGATCAGGTCGTCGGCATCAACCAGGTCCCGGCCGTCATAGCGTGGCCCTTGGTAGGAAGCCTGTTTGATCGTCGAGCCGACGACGAACGCGGTCTGGGTGTGCTCGCTCTTGGGGTATTCCCGACGCAAGACATCGAGGTAGTGATCGGCGTCTCGCAACTGATTTTTGCGGATGTGATAGACGGCCGTCATCATCAATGCGTCGTCAGCCAGCGGGCCTAGCGGATCGTGCAGCCAGACCGACTTCAGGGCCTTGCGGGCATTGCCCGGTGTGTCGATCGCCGGACGCGTCTTGTCAAAAAAGTTCGGGACGAGAGGCAGCTAATGTGTAATCGGTTTCCGTTGTACTTTTTCAGGATCCCGGACATCCGTCGCGCTGACCTGGATCAGTTCGTCGGTCTTGGCCGTGCCGTCTCCGTTCAGCCAGATCGAGGCGATCGTAAACAGTCTCTTGGTCGTTTTCTCGAGGTAGCGGCTGGATGGGAATTTCTTGATCAGACCGTCGTATTCGTCCTGAGCCCAGGCATAACGCTGGTCGGCGTAATAGCATTCCGCCACCATATACATGGCATCTTCTTCGACCGGGTAGTCGTAGAATTTCTTTGCAATCGCCTTAAATTCCTTAGCTGCGACCTCGTATTCCTTTTTCTCGAACTTCGCCATCGCTAGATCGTATTCGGCGAACCCCGCATCCGGATCGACGATTTCACGGGCCTTACGCTTGGAGAGAGGGTTTTTGAAAAAGCGGTCTTCGCTGACCGTTTGTGTGGAATTCCGGCCGCGAATTCCAGAGCAGCCGGCGACCCAGCACAGCGCGCAGAGCAACATCAGGCACGTCATGATGCGTACTAGGGAGCGATCGCGAGGAGATTGTAGCGACGCATCCATGCGTCGGGTTTCCTTCGGGTGAAGTGACGGCTGCGACGGGTGTCGCGAGGGGATCTGCAACGTATTTCTACGGGTTCATAAACTTCAAATAGCCCATCATCTTGGGCCGTTTTCCGAGGACGTGGCAAATTGTGGGTGTCATGATTCGCCGGAGTTCTCGTTGCTGGGGGGCGGAAACGACCAGGCGTTGCCAGGCCGCTTCTTGTCCCGTCAGCAGTTGATTCAAGATCGCGAGAGTTCCGGGTTGGATATGGCGGGCGTGATCAGCCTCGGGGTGGCAGTCGGGGCAAATCAGACCTCCATGTCCGACGCTAAAATCAAACCAGATATCGGGAGCCACCGGCCGGCCGCAATCGGCACAGCCTTCCAACATCGGCAACTGACCTATTTCTTCCAGCAGGACCAATTCCCAGCGCAACACGGCCAGTTCCAACGGCCCGTCGCCTGCAAATCGGTCCAGCGATTTCAATGCTTCGGAATACAAATCGGGATGGGGATCATCCAGTTCCGTCAGGCTGTCGAGCAATTCCGCGAGGTAATAGCCTGCGTAAAGACTCTCCAAACTTCCGTGTCTGGCCGTAAATCGCTTCTGAAGTTTCGCCTCAGTGAGGATATCGAGACCTCCGCTCGACTTACGGATGAGGACTATATTGCAAATCGTTAACAGGTCAAGAGCAGACTCGAAGGCACTCTTTAACCGCTTTGCCCCTTTTGCCACGGCGGCCAGCTTGCCGAAGTTGTTGGAAAACAGGGTGACGACCTTGCTGCTTTCGCTCCAATCGGCGAGGCGGATGACAAGAGCTTCGGTCTTTTCCAGCGACACGTGGGGGCCTTTTTGTAGCCTGACTCTCTGAGTCGGGTCGTTCGACTTGAAGGAGGGATACCCGACTCAGAGAGTCAGGCTACAGAGGCCTGCGGCCTACCACTTCCAGTCGGTTCTACCCTTCAAGTTGCGAATGCATTCCGTCGGCCAGCCACCTTGTGACAGGGTCACGATGGTCTCGGCAAAACGAACCGCGATGTCGTGGTTGCTTTCCTGATCGAGGCCCGCGACGTGACCGCTCAGGAGAATGTTTTCGAGCTTCAACAAGGGACTGGTTGTCGGCAACGGCTCCTTGTGAAACACATCCAACCCGGCCGAGGCTAACTGGCCCGATTGCAGCGCTTCGCACAGGTCGTCTTCATTGATCAACTGACCGCGACCGGTATTGATGATGATCGCGCCCTTCTTCATCTTCGCGATGGTGGTTTTGTTGATCAGATTGAAGGTCTCGGGGGACATGGCTAGATGCAGGGAGATGAACTCGCTGCGAGCCCACAGTTCGTCGAGCGAAACGTATTCGATATTCCACTTCTCGGCAAAAGCGGTGTTGGGATAGAGATCGTAGGCGATCACTTTCATGCCCAACCCGACCGCTTTGGGAACGACTGCCTGACCAATACGGCCGAGTCCCACAATGCCCAGCGTTTTCCCCGCGGCACGCGGATACGCCACGCGCTTCCAGCGGCCTTGTCGGACTTGGTTGTCCAACCCTGGAAATCCGCGGGCACAGGCCAGCAACATGGCAATCGTGTGTTCGGCGACCGATTCGTCCAGCACACCGGGGGTCGTCGCCACGACGATGTTGTGGTCGTCTGCCGCTGCCAGATCGACGGCATCGAAACCGACGCCGCGGCGGGCGATGACGCGCAGCTTGGGCAGGGACGAGATGACGCGGCGGGTGTAGGGTTCGGAGCCTGCGGCGACAGCTTCGCAGTCCTGCAGGACAGAGATCAAATGATCTTCGTTGAACATATTCGTGCCGACCGGCGGCAGGACGACGTCAAATCCCGCGCGGCTGAAGATTTCCAGATGCGGGCCTACATCGGTATTGAGCGCAGTACAAGCAACCTTGGGCATCGAAGTCAGACTCCCCTGAGGACAATCGAGTTTGAGTTGGGACGATCAATTTGCAGAGTATGTGAAATGATCGGTGGCCGCAACGGAGGCTGGGAATGACGAATGACGAAGTCCGAATGAGGAAAGAATGTCCAATGACCAAATCCAAATGACCAAACGATCGATTGGGATTTGGTCATTCGACATTTGTCATTCCTTCGTCATTCTGGTTTCGTCATTCGTCATTTCTGCGCAGCGAGATCCAGGCACATCATGTGGTCTTCGCAGCGCAAGTACAGTCGTTTCCGAGACAGGACCGGGGCGGCCCAGCTGGGGTATTTCATGCCGGGGAATTTTACGCGGGAGATCTCTTTGAATTCCTTGGGATTGACTTCGACCAGTGCCAGCAGGCCGCGTTCGCCGAGGACGATGAACTTGCCTTCGGCCATAATGGCTGAGCCGCGGCCGTAATAGCGGGATGAGCTGGCTTCGACGTCGGCTGCATCGTCGGGCAGGTTCGCGGGCATGCCGTCGGTTTCCCAGGCGATGTCACCGGTTTTCAGATCGATGCAGCGGAACTTCGCTTCGCCTTCGTGACGGCCGCTGAATCCGTAGAGACATCCGGCATGATGAATGGTCGTGGACCAGTGAGTCTGCAGGTTGGGGCTCTTCCAGATCTCGACGGCCCCTTTGCCGTCTGGTTTGATCTTCAACAATGCGGCACCCGCCTTATAGGCCGCCGAAAGCAGGACTTCGTCACCGATGATGACAGGCCGGGCGGCGTTGACGGATTCGAAGGAATCGGAGCGGAAGAAGTAGCTGAATCGGATTTCCCCGTCGGTGGGGTTCAATGAGACCAGGCCATCTCGCATCAGGGAGAAGACATGATCGTGACCGTGGATCTTGGCCGCGATCAGTGAGGAATAGCTGGCCAGCTTGTCGTCGAGCTCCGAGCCGTCAGGTGAAGTCCAGGTCTTCTTGTCGACGTTCTGCCAGACCGTTTTTCCCGTGTCGGCATCGAAGGCGACCACGCCCGCGTTGGGTTTCCCTCCGACCATGACAATCAGCAATTTGCCATGCAGAATGGGAGTACTGCCCACTCCGAAAAAGGCGTCGGGGATCTTCCAGTCCGCGGCCGTGTCACGCAACCAGATCTGTTTGCCGGTCTCCAGGTTGAGGCACAGCAGCTTGCCCTCGGCACCCAAGGTGTAGCAGCGGTCGGCCGTCAGCAAGGGACTGCAGCGCGGGCCGTTGTTGTAGCCGTAAGGGTCAGAGAAATTGCTTTCGTAGGGGTGCGTCCAGATCGCCTTGCCGGTGTCGGCAGTGAGACAGTCGACGATCTCTTCATTGCGGACGCGGTGATGGATGACGATGCGATTCCCGCGGACCGAGGGGGCGCTATATCCGGTGCCGACAGCCTTTTCCCAGACCACAGGGGGGCCCTTCTCCGCCCACTTGGCGAGCAATCCAGTTTCGCTGGATGTACCGTCATCGCGTGGTCCCAGGAACTTGGGCCAGTCTTCACCCTGCCGCGTTGGTTCGGCAACTTTCGGGGTCGCCGCACTGACCGCAGCCGTTTCGACGGGCGCGTCAACTTGAGCGCGAGCTGCCGGTTCTGGAGCGGCTGCTTTCTGGTCTGCGGCCTTGGCTGTGTCTTCGGCATTGGCACATCCCAACTGCAAGGCGCTCCAAGTGACGAGCAGCAGTGCATAACAGGTATTTTTGAAGCGGTTCACAAGACCCTCGCAGTCGGCTTTTTCCAAGATCGGTCGAACTTATCAACAGTCATGGATTGAACTCTGAATCGGGCGGGGATGCAACCTCAGACGCTGGATGGTTATGGATTACGCGCTTATCAGCCGGAACGCGCTAGCGTCCGGTTCGAATTCAGAATCAACTCGGATGTGATTCCGAACCGGGGGCTAGCGCCCTGCGGCTGATTTGCTCAGGGAGATGCGTACGTCAAGACTCGCTACGAACGGGATCTGAAACGTAGTTCGATACCTCAATCAAATTCAGATCCGGATCGCGAAAGTAGACCGATTCGATGGGGCCGAGAGCGCCTGTTCGGCGGACTGGTCCTTTGAGAATGGCGATCTCACAAGAGTGTAAATGGGCGATGACTTCGGTGAGCGGCGAGTCGGAAATGAAGCACAGATCGGCCGAGCCGGGTGTTGGTCGTTGAGCTTTCGGTTCAAACTCCTGGCCCGCCTGGTGCAGGTTGATTTTGCTCTGGCCGAACGCCAGCGCCCGACGACCTGCGCCAAACGTGACGACTTGCATGCCGAGAACCCGTTGATAAAAGTCGCAGGTGGCGTTGATGTCCTGAACTGTGAGGACCAAGTGGTCGAGTCGATCGATTTGCATGGACGTCCTAAGGGATTAAAGAGTTTTTTTTTGCCACGGATGAACACGGATTAAACACGGATTGGGACAGCGATTGATGGCGTCATCGGGTATTTTCGACCGGCTAATAATGACAATGCAGGCAAATCCTTAGGTGACTTTTTACGTCTTAATCCGTGTTCAATCTGTGTCCATCCGTGGCAAAACACTCTTCGTGAATTCAGGACATTAAAGTTCTGATGAATTTTTTTCATTGGACTCGGCAGATTGAAGCAGTCTCGCCGCGGCTCGGCTGAGGCGGTCGGCCCAGTAGGTGGGGTCGGGTAGGCGATGAGCCTGGTTGAGCCGGCAGACCAGATCGGTTGCCGTGGCCAGGTCCATGCGATGGCCGGGTGAGAAATATAATGGCTTCTTGCTGGTAAAGGGGCGGAGTGCCGTTCCGACGACCTGGCCGTCGTGGATGATGGGACGAGTTTCGCCCGGTTCAACTTCTTCCATGTCGACCTGACCCAGTGACAACGTTTTGCCGACTCCAATCGTCGACAGTCCGGTGACGATTCCCAGGTGCGAGGCGATGCCCATCTTCCGCCGGTGAAGAGTTCCGTGTCCATCAACGAAGAGAATTGGTGCCAGTTTGCCAGCGGACTTCACCGTCTCCAACAGCGGCAGGATGATGGGGATCTCGCGTAGTGCGAGAAAACCCGAGATGTAGGGGAAGCGTACCTCTTGCTCGTGAGTCGCGGACCAGACTAGTTCACCGGTGTTGATATCCACTAGGACATATGCGGCAACGGCGCGAGTCGATGTGGTGTAGGAGACATCGACCCCACCCACCAGATGACCCAGCTCGTCGCCCGCGATATTCCCATTGCCATTGAGCTGGTCGCGGATCGCTGCTGGAAGGACCAGCGAGACTTGTTCTGCGACAGTTGTTTGCCAGTCAGCCAGCGATTGGAGCGGAGCATTAGATTGGAATTTCTCGACAGCGTGGCGGCTGAGATCGACTTTGCCGGAGACGACCGCAATTCCATCCGCTTCCAGCAAGGCAGCTTGGTCCGCTGCTGAGCGGGCTCGATAGTCGCCCAACGATCCATCGGCCCGCACGACACGATGCGTGGGGCAGCGCGCCGTGGGCGGTTCTTCAATGAGCCAACTGGCAACCCATTTGGCTGCGTGTGAACTGCCCAATGCCTCCGCGAGCTGGCCGTATGTCGCGACCCGGCCCGGTGGAATCTGTTCCACCAGTAGACGCAGTGCTGCGGGCAGATCGGGGATCTCGGGCATCGCATCGGCAAAGGACGGCGGAAGTTTGGCCAAGCTGCTGGTGTCCTAATCAGGCGCCGTAGGACGGGTCTCCCCGCCCGTCCAAGTCGTCGATATTATATCTGACTGGCTACCGACCATCGTCCCTTTTTTTCGGAGTGTCCGGTTCGTAAAGTGGGATAGGCATCCTGCCTGTCATCTTCGTTTTGGAATGACAGGCAGGATGCCTATCCCACGGGGTTTACCAGCTAATTATGCCAACACCGCTTCCTGACAGCGAATTCTGCATTCGTCGAATGACACGTTCGGATGTGCCGTCGGCATTGCAACTGACGGTTCAGGCAGGTTGGAATCAAACCCCTGGCGATTGGTTGCGGATGATTGAACTGGAACCGAATGGCTGCCTGGTGGCCGAGGTCGACGGGAAGCTGATCGGGACGACAGTCTGTTGCACCTTCGATGAAATTGCGTGGTTGGCACTGGTGTTGGTGGACACCTCGTTTCGAGAGCGGGGAATCGGTCGCCGGTTGGTGCAGGCTGGACTGAAGTACGCGGATGACAGTGGCGTCCGTACTGTGCGGCTAGATGCGACTCCGCTGGGGCGGCCCGTCTATGAGCGACTCGGGTTCCAGCCTCAGTTTGAACTGTCGCGCTGGGGTGGTATTCCGACGGGTGCGGTGGTCGCTTCGTCGATGCCGCAAATTGACATGGGAACGTCGGTCTCTGACTACGAACTGCTCTTTGAACTCGAAAAACAGGCCATCGGCACCAACCGGAAAAAGTTGTTGCAGCGGTTGTTTGCTGAGTCGCCACCGACAACCGTCTGGAACGGCGGGCAAGTGACGAGTTTCTTGACTCGGCGACCGGGACGGCTCTCAACCCAGATTGGGCCTGGTATCGGATCGCGTGAGGAATGCAGTCAGTTGTTGGAGGGCGAACTCGTAGCTGCTCTTGGTCGGCCAGTCATCGTCGATATTCCTATCGATAGAGGAGATCTGAATGCCGTTGCGGAACGAGCCGGATTGACCGTGCAACGGACGTTGTTGCGGATGTATCGTGGGGAATCTGTTGTCGAGAATGCGAGTCTGTTTCAGATCAGTTCGGGGGCGGAGTTGGGTTGAGTCGAGAAGACTCGCAATGGTGATAGATCGAGGCGAGCCGGTGAGTTTGGGGTCGGGCGTTCAAATTTCAAAATTGGCTGGTCAGTTGGTCTGCGAAGTACGCGTTGACGTCTTGCCAATTTTGAAATTTGA
>JAQGHS010000763.1 GCA_028291605.1 Planctomycetaceae bacterium
CAAGCTGGCCATGGAAATGGGGACAGCCAACGATCCCAAACGCCTCGCGGAAATTGTGCTGAACGGGTTGTTTGAGAGTACGCCGACCGACATCGGTGCGATTCTGCTGCTCCCCCCCGATGTATCATCACCTGTTGATCCCAGCAAGCTAACGTTGCTGGTTTACAAATCGCGCAATCAGCAGCCCTACGAGAAGTTGTCGGAACACCTTTCGCGAACTGTCCTGCAGAGTCATGAGGCGGTTCGCGCCAAATGCGTTTCGGACGACCCGGCCTTAAGAGAACGAGACAGTCTGGGCCGAATTCAGGCACAAACCGTTATCTGCGCTCCATTGCGCGTAGATGATAAACTTTACGGTCTGGTCCATCTGTATTCGACCAACCCGATCAATCCGTTGGGCCCGGACGATGTCGAGTTTGCCCTGGCGGTCGCCGATCAATGTGGGGTCGCGCTGGAGGGCTTAAGACGGCAGGAATCATTAGCTGCCGGACTGGCCCGCATGCAGGACGACTTGCATACCCTGCGCGAGCAACTGGGAATAGAAAGTGAACTTCTCGGCAACAGTCCGCCGATGGAAGAGATCAATCGCAAGATTGGCCGTATTGCCCCGACGGATGCCACCGTGCTGGTGCGGGGTGAGAGTGGCGTGGGGAAGGAATTGGTCGCCCGCGCCATTCATTTCAGCAGCCGCAGACGGAACGGTCCGTTCGTGTGTCTGAACTGTGCGGCCTTAAGCGAAAGCCTGTTGGAAAGCGAATTGTTTGGTCACGAGAAGGGTTCTTTCACAGGCGCTGTGGCCCGTAAAGTGGGCAAGTTCGAGCAAGCCCATGGGGGCACGTTGATGCTCGACGAAGTGGGCGAGATGAGTCTCGCCATTCAGGCCAAGTTCCTGCGCGTGCTGGAGGGGCATCCCTACGAGCGCGTCGGGGGCGGAGCACCGGTGGAAGTGGATGTCCGCGTCGTTGCCGCGACAAATCGTGATTTGGAGTCGGCAGTGTCCGCAGGCGCTTTCCGGAAGGATTTGTATTTTCGTCTGCACGTTGTAGAAATTGTCGTCCCGCCACTACGTGAACATCGTAATGACGTGCCGGTGCTTGCAAATCATTTTTTAGAGCGTTTTGCCAGGAAATCTGGTCGAGTCGTACGCGGGTTTTCCGCGACGGCATTGGAATTGCTAACCAAATACAACTGGCCCGGCAACGTGCGGGAACTACAGCACGTGGTCGAGCGGGCGGTCATTTTGTGTGGTGGCGAACTGGTGGGAGTCCAGGACATTCAATTGTCATCCTTAGGGGGTCCGCAGTTCGATACAGTCCCTGATCCCGCACAGCAGCGGTCGTTCCGTGAATTGACGCTGGATGTGCTCGAGCAAGAATACATCATGGCGACGCTGGAGCAGACCAACTGGAACAAATCGCAGGCAGCCCAGATCCTGGGGATCGAACGATCGACCCTGGATCGAAAGCTGAAACGCTACCAAGCCGAACGGCCAAAGAAGTGAGTTGAATTGTGCTTGTGAGACAAAACGGCTAACAAAACAGAGAAGTTTTTGAACCACGAATGATCCGAATAGCACGAATTTTGAAGAATTCAATCCTCTGGGAGACTGACTGCTGTTTTTGCGAATGTCGTGATCAGGATTTTGATTCGTGTCATTCGAGTGATTCGTGGTTCAAACCTTGACGATCAACGTGATGTGTCTGTTAGACGATAAAATTCGAGTTGTTTCCTGCCCAGTCTGTGAAACGAGGAAAGTCGGACAGGATAGTCCTGTGAACGTGAGAGCCTACCAGCCGTCTGAGTCTGGGTCATTCGGTGTGACCGATACAACCGGGACTGTCTGACGGAATCCATCCCACGAATTTACATTCCCGCAATCGATCCCCAGCAACTGCCTGTAGACTGATTTTGATCGGCAGAATTCGCCGATTTTCGGCATTCTGGGGTGACTGTAACCACCGAAACTATAACCATTTAGAGGAAATTATCCAAAACGTGTCCGATTGTAAGTTTTTTGATTGACTTTCAGCCCAAATTTTTAAGAATGGGTAGATCTCAGGTAGCTTTCCCACCTGTTAAGCTTGCCTGACAAATGAGTCGCCGGGATCAAAGTCCTGGGGCTCGAACTTGCTGCCGACGGTTTGATGGTGTTGGCAGCCTGCTTATGCTGATCACCACGTGGTTTGATCATGTAACTACACCTGCCCTATGCAGCTCATAGGATCGGTTGTGGCCATTTTCGGCGTGTATCACGTGGAAATTGTTGTTTCTGTGGCCTGTTTTAGCCGGAGTGGACGATGTCGAAGTATTTCGAGGAAGATACCCTCGAGGACGAGTTCGACCTGGGCACTGATGTTCTGGGCGAGGAAGTGTTTGATGAAGACGGGGAACTCGTCGAATTCGAACCCGAGGATTTTGCCGCGCTCGGCATTGACCCTTACAGACCGACCAGGGCGAAGCCCGGTTCTGAGGCCAAAGTCTTGATGCTTTCCGCGCGGTATGCCGCAGGATTGCCATTGTGGCACAATGAAGACTGTTACGAGCATGGCCCGCGCGAACTCGAACTCATGGGTACCGCCGATTTACGGCGCTAATCTCTGAGTCACTCGATCTGCCAAGGTCGAGCCAATTGCATAGAACACACCGGGAGCGGAGTTTCACTCTGTTCCCGGTGTGTTTTTTGTTTTTGCTTCGCTCCCATTAGGTTGTGCACTTTTCCCAGATTTCCCAAAATGTTGCTTTTTTACAACATCGCCCCGGCAAGACATAGAATCTGGCCTATGCTTGGTTGCACGGATCATTCAATGCGATTGTAAGAACGACCATTTCACGGCAACCGGATTGCTCAATTCGGCGTGAACAATTCCTGGCATTTCTTGTGGCAATCTGGCTTGTTTTGTCACTGCTCGAATTCGCTACGCAGATGCTGAAATGGACAGCGGGGCGTGCTCGTAATCCGTGCAGTGGTGATCTGGATTGAGGGTTTTTTAACTAAAGTTTTTCGCCCCATCATCCGCAACCTATGTGGTGAGCCCATCTATGTGCGGTGAATTGAGGCTTTATTTGCCTTCGACCCATTCGGGCGCGCGATTCGCTAGATAACTACTATGACAGCGTAGGAAGCGCTGTCCGGTCGTCATCCACGAGCGATTGAACGAAATTGAGAAGGTGAATAGCGGGTGCCGTGACTGAACCGCCAAGTCGAGAACTCTGTCTTCTCGATAAGCGAAAAGTTGGTCGGTGATTCACAAGCAATTCACACTTTTCGGGTCCAATTTGAATCAAGAGGACGTTCGCTCGCGGTGAGATCTGGTCGGTTAAGACCTGTGTCCCTGCCGCACCAGACGGAGCCCAGACTGAATAATGAGTATGACTTTCACAATGGATGGAACTGCAAGCATGGTAGCCCTGACCACCCCCTCGACCAGTGACCGCACGCACGACTCCGAGCTGACTCGGCGAATCGACAGTAAGACTTTTCGCCAGGTGCACAACCTGCACGTCGTCCACGAAGCCGGACGAGTCGTTCTGCGTGGCCGCAGTGAATCGTATTACGTCAAGCAACTGGCAACGCACGCCGTGCTCGATTTCATGCCCGATGCTGCCGTTGAAAATTCGATTGACGTCTCGCGCTAATTCCGCGATGCCGTTCTACCGGTCCAGACGTGCCTGATTTTCAGGTGGGGCACGCTGGAAAATAGGGTTGGTTGCCTTCTTGACGTCCCTCTTCGACGTCGCACAGGCCACGCCTTGGTGTTGAACCCGCAGACTGCGAGACGCATACCGTGAGAATCGGGTGGACATCGTCAAATTGTATTTGACGTTCCCCGCTGAAAAAGGACTGCAGCCACGGCTATTGGACCTGGGATGGTGCATGTCACCATCACGGCGTCGTTTGCTGGCATCTCCGCCGTTTCCATAAGTCCCATTCCATAAATCGCTTTAATAGGACTTATAGGACGGATGGGACTTATGGGACCAATGGGATTAGAAAACCAACCGACAGACATAAAAACAGCCCGGCTACTTTGCAGCAGCCGGGCTGGCGGATGAGCTGTCAAACTACTTCTTCTGCTTGGCGAAATCGCCCGCAGTCACCACATACAGCTTCTTGACATCGACATACTTGCGAAGAGCCGCCACGACCTGCTCGGGGGTCAGTTCTGCGATCTTCTTTTCGATATCGCTCTGGAATGCCAAGGTGCGTCCCGTCAGCAGCGTGGTATTCAACTGCTGAGCCAGCGTCGAATCGTCGGTCCGGCTGACTTCTGCTCGTTGCAGATATCCGGCCTTGGCCTTCGTTAGCTCTTCTGCGGTCGGACCACTCTTCAACAGCAGTTCAATCTCTTCCCGTACCGCTGTCTCAACCTTGCCGATATTGGCCGGGTTGCAGATGGCCATCACCGAGATCGAAGCCCGAGGATCCATCGCATCGGCGGTGAAGCTGGATCGCACGCCATAGCTCAGGCCTTCGCGTTGACGAATGCGATCACCGAGACGCGATGAGAGCGCACCAGCCCCCAAAATGTAATCGCCAATCACGAGTGCCGGGTAATCCGGGTTGTCGTCCTTCATCGGCAGCGACAAGCCTGAGTAATACACTGCATTGGCCTTATCGGGGGTCTCGATCGCCAGCGTTCCGGAGACCCATTTTTCCGGAGCGGAGCGTTCGATACGTGCGTAAGACTGAGGCGCCTTCCAGTCGGCAAACAAATCCTTCAACTTCGGGGTGATCGCTGCTTCGTCGAAGTCACCCACGACCGACATCTGCACGGCCTGGCCGCTCAAGAAGTCCGCGTACAGTTTTTGTATTGTGGCAGCGTCCAGGGCTTTCACCCGTTCGATTTCCTCAGCGACCGTCGCCACATACCGCACATCAGTCGGCGGGTAGGGGGCATACATTCGCTGCATCGTCCGCGACGCGAGGGCTTGGGGATCGTTGCGTTGGCCTTCCAAGGTCGCCAGATGGCGATTCTTCAAGACATCCAACTCAGACGCGTCCAGCTTGGGCTCGCGCAGCACTTGCTTCAACAGGTCGATGACCGCCGCAAAATTCGACCGCTTGGTTTGGATCGTGAAGATGCTCACTCCCGCCATGCCGGCGGCACTCAACGTGGCCCGATTCAAGTCGAGTTCGTCCTGCAGTTCCGCACGGCTGAGTTTCTTCGTCCCGCGAGCCATCAGTTCGGGCAGGAATTCGCACGCCGTGCTCAGCTTGGCCAACGAGGCGGCGTTGCCGTAACGAACTGCTAACCGCAATTCCACAACCTCACCGCGCGTCTTCTTGGAGAGCAGGGCCGCATCGACCCCCGGTGTCAGCTTCAGACGCTTGGTTCGAGATTCAATGTGCGCTGGGGTAACACTGAACTCTTCACCCTGCGACTGATCAGCCCGACCTTTGTAGTTGGCCAGCATTTCCGGCAGCGCGGGCGTGGGGGTCACTTCAATCCGCTGGGCCTTGTCGGTCGGGATGAAGAGGCCGATCGTCATATTGTTGCGAAGCAGATATTTCTGCGCCGCCGCTTTGACATCGGCCGCCGTGACCTTTTCCACACGGTCGCGATGCAGGAAATACAATCGCCAATCTCCCAGGGCGGCCCAATCGCTCAGTCCCACTGCAATGCCGCTGGTATCGGCCGCTTCCAGTTCGCGATGTTTCAGCAATTGGACTTTTGACCGTTCGACGTCCTTATCGCTCACACCATCCTTGACGACCTTTTCGATGACGTCGGTCATCGTATCGAGTACGACTTGCGGGTCATTGCCGACGTTGACCTG
>JAQGHS010000786.1 GCA_028291605.1 Planctomycetaceae bacterium
TAGCCGAGATCGCTCGTCTGGAAATGCTGAAGCACGGACTGCGAGATTGGACGTTCAGCCTGGCGAATACGAAGCGCCGACTGGGGGTCTGCAAGTACCGGACGAAGCGGATTGAGGTCGCCGAATACTACGCCTTGAACAGCCCGCGCGAGACCGTTCTCGACACGCTGATGCATGAGATCGCCCATGCGATCGCCGGGGCTGCGGCGCGGCATGGTCCTGTTTGGAAAGCGGTGGCCATTCGCCTGGGGGCCACGCCCCGTGCTTGCGACAGTTCCCCCGACACCGTGATCAAGCCCGGGGATTGGCAGGCGACGTGTCCGGCTTGCCAGAAAACCGTTCATCGCTACAAACGACCGCTGACACTGAGTGGCTATCGATGCCGCTGTGCCGCCCATTCGCCTCTCGTTTTTGAGTTCGTGGGCGATCCGGCACGCAAGCCGTACGTGCCCCTGACGCTGGAAGAGAACGCCAACTGGGAAGCCCGGTGTGCCGGCTGCCAGACGGTGCATTACCGATCGCGGAAGCCCAAGGCGGGAATTTGGCGCTGCAAGTGCCCACAGCGTTGCGAACTAACCTGGCAGCGTCGCTCCAATCCAACTGCGAAATAGATCGCAGACGTCCTGTCTGTTAGTGTATACGAAGGCATTTCTCTGCTGAAATGCGCAATTCTCGAATCGAAGTGATAGGATGAGTGGATCGCATCGCGACCGGCGCGGGCCTGTTGACTGGAGTGAGCGAGTCTGAGGTACCTTGCGCTCACCGCTCTGCATTGAGGATCCTCGATTCGTGGCTGCTTCCGAGACATCGAGCACGATCGCCGGCGACTCTGCACCCCAGCGGTCGTTGAAGATCGCCGTTTATGGGATCTCGAAGAACGAGGAGCGGCATGTCGCGCGGTTCATGCAGAGCGTGCGCGAGGCCGATCTGGTCCTCATCGCCGACACCGGTTCCGGCGATGAAACCGTGCCCGCGCTACGCTTGTCGGGAGCCGTCGTTCACCAAGTGACGATTGTCCCCTGGCGATTTGACGATGCTCGGAATTCTGCTCTCTGGCTGCTGCCGTCCGATATCGACGTCTGCATCTCACTGGATCTCGATGAAGTACTGACGCCCGGCTGGCGCGCGGCCATCGAGCGTGCCTGGACGACAGAGACAACGCGGTTGAAGTACAAGTTTGTCTCGTCGTGGAATGCCGACGGTTCTCCCGGGACAATCTTCTGGAATCAGCGGATCCATGCGCGGCGCGGTTATCGCTGGCAGATGCCCATTCATGAAGTGATCATGTGGTGCGGCGAAGGACAGGAATCCGTGGCGATTTGTGAGGGCTTCGAAGCCCATCATCATCCCGACGAGAATAAACCGCGATCCAATTATCTGCCCATGTTGGAGCGATCGGCGGTCGAACATCCCGATGATCCACGGTCCGCACATTACCTGGGACGCGAATACTTCTATTGGAAGCAGCATGCGGCCGCGATTCGGGAATTGCAGCGCAGCCTGGCCCTGCCGACGGCGACGTGGCTGCCGCAGCGGGCTGAAGCGTGTCGCCTGATCGGCAAATGTTCCGACGCCCTGGGAAACCCGGCCGACGCGCTGACGTGGTATTGGAAGGCTGTGGTGGAATATCCCGCGCAACGTGAGTCCTGGGTGGAATTGAGCCGGGCTCTCTATTTGAGATCGGACTTTGCGGGCGGTTACTATGCCGCGCGGCGCGCCCTGGGCATTACGGCACGATCACTCGACTACTTCAACGAACCTGACGCCTGGGGAGCTCAGCCGCATGATCTGCTTTCGGTGTGCGCGTGGCACATCGGGCTCAAGGAAGAAGCGGCCCAACAGGCCGCAATCGCCGCGAAACTGGCTCCTGACGATTCGCGTTTGCAGGAGAATCTCCTGTTCTTTCAGCGTCTCAATGCACAACACAACTCGGAATCCCGTACATAGGCCGATCGATGTCGCTGACATATCAAGAACTGACCGAACTGTTGACTCACGTCGGAGTGATCTCGCGAGATGACCTGACCTTGATGGTCAATCAGATCTCGCCCGATTCAACTTGCCCGGACATCAGCCTCGTTACGAATCAACTGCTGCGCTACGGCAAGATCACGGCCTATCAACAGCAACTGCTGCTCGAGGGCCGCAGTCTCGAAATGGGGAACTATCTGATCCTGGACAGTATTGGCCAGGGAGGCATGGGGCTGGTCTATAAAGCCCGACATCAGCAAATGGACCGCGTGGTCGCTCTGAAAGTCATCCATAATAAGAGCTCGCTGGCCGCCAACGAGCGGTTTCAACGTGAAATCAAAGTCGTGGCCTCGATCAAGCACCCCAATGTCGTGGCGGCTTACGATGCCGGCGACGTGGATGGCGTGCAGTACCTGGTGATGGAATACATCTCGGGATTGAACCTCAGTCAATACGTCGTGAAAAATGGTCCACTGCCCGTTTCGTTGGCCGTGGGCTATCTGCGGCAAGTGGCCGAGGGTTTGAAATGCATTCATGATCTGGGGATCGTGCATCGCGACATCAAACCGTCGAACCTGCTGCTCGAAAATACCGGGACGGTCAAGATCCTGGACCTGGGATTATCCCGCCTGATTGAATGGCCCAGTGACAGCGAGGCTGAAACGCTGACGGAGTTGACCGCCCCTGGTCAGATCGTCGGTACGGTGGACTACATGGCTCCCGAACAGTTCACCACCCCGAAGAGTCTTGATCACCGGGCTGATTTCTATTCTCTAGGCTGTACGTTCTATTTCCTGCTGGCTGGCAAACCGCCATTTTTGGGACGAACGATGGGCGAGAAAGTGGTCGCGCATCGGGAACAACGCCCCCCGTTACTGCGTCAGGTCCGAGACAGCGTGTCCCCCGAGTTGGAGGCCCTGTTTCAGCGGCTGATCGCCAAACATCCCGAACAGCGACTGGCCAGTGCAGACGAACTGATCGCAGCTCTGGATGCCCTGCCCGGTCACCATTCGGCAACGACGGTCATCTCCGCTGTCGACAACGATCAGAGTGCCCGCCCGCCGGTGACAGTCGCCTCGAAACCGAGGGATCCCAGCATCGCGTTGAAAATGGGAGCCTTATCGGGCGTCCTGGTTTTGGTCGTGTTGGCGATGGCCATCATCTTCACCCGCCCCAAAGCGGATCAGGCAGCGGTGGCCAATCCCGATGGCCCGGTCACGCAACCGGCGCCAAAATTGGTCTCGAATCCGCAACCCGCGGCTGTACCGGGCCGTGTTGTCTCAGCCGCAGTGCCAGCAGTCGTGGCCAACGTGAACGATCTACATCGCGTCGCGGCAGATCTCGTGTTGGATCGCGGGGGTACGGTGGATGTCATCGCGGGTGGCAAGTATCTGCCCACGATCAGTGTCGCGGCCAAGTTGCCGTCGGAATTTGAGATCTTCCGTGTGAACTTGTCCGGCAGCTCCGTCACGGACGCAGATTTGTCGGTACTGGAACCACTGACGACGCTGGTGCTGGTGGACGTCGCGCGGACCAAAATCACGGACAAGGGCTTACGAAGCATCGCCCGCTTGACTGGCTTGACGGCATTCAATGCGGGAGAAACCGAAATTTCCGACGACGGACTCAAGTTGCTCGACGGGTTGCGGGATCTAAAGACTCTCGACCTGCGAGGCACTCGAGTCACCGATGCCGGGTTGGAACATCTTGCCCGCACTCATTCCTTGACGTCATTGATGTTAGGTGAAAACCAGGTTACGACCGATGCGGGACTCCAACATTTGACTCAGATGCAAAGTCTAAGCAGCCTGGGGCTGCGCGCTTCAGCCGTTACGGACGACGGATTGGTTTCCCTGGGAATGCTGAAAAATCTGAAATGGATTGACTTGGGTCTGACCGGCGTTTCAGATAAAGGTGTCGAGAACCTGGAACGGTTGAATCGTATTGAGCAAGTGATCCTTAATGGCACAAAAGTGACTAAAGAGGGCATTCGCAAGCTCGAAACGAAGTGTACCGTCTCGCTTTGAAACTCATTGCTCAGTTGTCCGGCATCGATTTCGAAAACGACTGCCGCCTGGTTGATGAAAAATCGTTGGTGTCTTTTCTTGGGCCATTTGAAAATAGATTAAAAGAGGTTCTCATGGACACTGGTCCCACCGGCCCTACGGGCCCCACAGGTGCTACAGGACCAACCGGTCCCACGGGCGACTTTGGTCCCACGGGGCCAACGGGAGGGTTTGGAGCCACCGGCGCCACCGGAGGATTCGGTGCCACGGGCCCCACAGGTCCCACAGGTGGATTTGGAGCGACAGGAGCCACAGGTGGTTTTGGAGCGACAGGCGCCACGGGATGTACGGGTGCGACTGGGCCCACGGGTGCGTTTGGAGCAACCGGCCCGACAGGAGGTTTTGGCGCCCCGGGAGCGACCGGCGGCGTGGGGGCGAATGGTGCCCAAGGCCCCACTGGTCCGACAGGTCCGACTGGCCCCCCTGGTGTCACAGGTGCAACCGGGGGTGTAGGCCAAATGGGTCTGATGGGCTCTCAAGGTCCAACTGGAGCCACGGGTGGCTTTGGTGCCACAGGTGCCACGGGTGGGTTCGGCGCGACGGGTCCCACAGGTGGAATCGGAGCGACCGGAGCGACGGGGGCTAATGGGACGATCGGTCCGACGGGTCCGACCGGAGCTAACGGAGCCACGGGCGGATTTGGGGCCACTGGCGCCACGGGAGGCGTGGGGGCCGCTGGGGCCACCGGCCTGACCGGTTCGACCGGAGCCACAGGCGCGACGGGAACTACCGGTGTCGCTGGGCCGACCGGCCCTACGGGTCTGATGGGGCCGCAGGGGGCGACCGGTGCCACGGGGGGCTTCGGCGGACCGGGACCGACAGGTGGGTTCGGAGCGACGGGGGTGACCGGTCCGACCGGGGCCCCAGGTGCCACAGGAGCCACTGGTGGCTTTGGTGCCACGGGCCCCACAGGGACACCGGGGCTACAAGGCTTGCCGGGACTACAAGGTCTTCCTGGTATGCAAGGCCTACCGGGCGACAAGACCGCAATTGTTCCGCATCGCGATTCCTTTGTGGGCTTGTTCTGCGTCGAGGCTCCCCAGGTCCGATTTGAAGATGTAATCCGTTTGCAGCTTCAGGGACGAGATCACATGTATCCGCTCGACCGCACCTATGTCGATGTCTGCGAACCGGGCTCACTGCTGGTCGTGGGTGTATCCACGTCAATTCCCACCGTGATCGGGGTGGAAGTCGTCGATAACTACGTCCGAGTTCGCGTGAATGGCGACATCCCGGAATTCGTCACTCTGAAGTTGAGTGGCATTCGGGCGGGACGAAATGAAGTCCGGTTCCCGAAATACACCGAAGACCAGATGCATAAGAACAACGCCTTCTGGGGCCAGGCTCATCAGTAGATCGCGACAATCGATGCGCCGCGGGCTGCATATTGCGGCTCGCGGACTATTGAATTTGGTCACCTCAATGGTCTTTTCTCTGTGTCTTCCATGTCTCCGTGGTGCAATGAATGAGTCCTTCAACTCGCAGCAAGCTGGCGTCTGGAGAGTTGCTCAAGTAACCGCGCGCCAATATCTCTGTGGCCACTCGCTGTTTTCGAAATCCGCCATGTGGTACACTCTCCTCAATCGACGGAGAGCAGCCAGTTGGCGATTGTTTGCCACACGGTCTGCCCTCAAGCAATCATTCTCGGAAACGTACAAATGGCCGAAGGCACGATCAAGAAGTTGACTGACAAGGGATTTGGATTCATTAACACCGGCGGATCGAAAGACCTGTTTTTTCACTCGAAGGCCCTGCAAGGTGTCAGCTTCGACGAGCTGCATGAGGGTCAAAAAGTGACCTTCACGGAAGGCCGCAGCGATAAGGGACCGTGTGCCGAAAACGTGCGCGCGATCTAGTAGTTGGTCAAAGCAGATTTTCCAGGTGAGCCGGTTGCTGTGAGGCCCCCGGCTCACCTGTGTTGCTTCTTTTACGTATCGAGAGCTTCGACATCTGCGAAGTCACAGGCTCGGCGTTCTTATTGCGGACCTCGATGCCGGCAATCGGTGCGCGTACTTTGCCTGCGAGCGATTTACGCTGACCTCGGCTCGGCATGCACGGCTTTCTGAAGAATCATCCGATTATCGCTTTATCGGATTTGCTTGATGGCCACCACCGACGTGGATTCTGAATCGAGACGCGGCGCCAGCACTTTGTTCGAAGTAGAACATGCACGCCAACTCAGGCCGCTGTTGCATCGACAGAAGACGGCATGCAGGGACAGCACGGACTGACAGCATCTTCATGCGTCGGTCATGATTTCCTTCATATCCTGCTTTTCCTGCGGCGAGAACGTCGTCTGATCGAAGGATTCCAGAATGGTCCTGGCCTTGCTGAGTTTTTCTCGCAGCGCCAAGACGGCACGCATGTTTTCGGACTTCAGCGTACTCTCGCGGCCAATTCGGACGCGAAGCTCCTGCTGCTCATTCCGTTCAAGACGCACGCAATCCGCCGAGGCCTGCAAATCGATTAACAGGCTGTCAATGTCGGCGCAGGTCTTGGTCACGTTAACAATGGTCACTTTCCCATCCACGATATCCTGCTTGAGCTGCTCGTTCCGCTTCTGACACGCATCAATCTGACTCTTGGTCATACAAATCTTTCAGGTCGCCTGCTGATCGCGTCGTTTTGCAAATGACGAGGCGGACGCGATTAAGCGGCCGCAGTCCGGACAACACCAACCAGGAACTGATCTGGTCGCCTTCCGAATGCCATACCGACTCGCCGTAAGAATACATGATATTCGCAGCGGGCATCTGGTGGATATTGCACAGAGCGATAAATCCGATGGAATTGCGTACAATATAGGAATTGCCTCTTTCCAGCAGTGACTTGCCGGTGTACCGCCTCGGCCGGTTGAAATGTGTTTTGTCAGCCCCGCCCCGGAACCGATACTAATCACAGGATAGATACCCACGCCGGACAATCTCACGCATGATGTGCCTCGATCGGGGATGAACGTAATGAGTGGAAAATTCGGTTTCTCGTGGTCCTGGAAGCGTGCCATCGGGCTGTCGTCGGCAAAAGCTCGCATTTCCCGAGAGATCGGGATTCCGCTGACACGCGCCGCCCGAGAACGCAAGGTGGGGGCCTGGCTGCTGGGGGATTCCCCGCGAAAGCACACGTCGCATTTTCACCGCCACAAGACACACGTCGCATGGGGAGTGATTCTGCTGCTCGCGGCCCTGTTCCTTTACAACGTCATGACCGTTGACCGGCCGCTCGCCACCGCCGCAAGGCCCGAATCCACGACTTCGACACGTTAGTCGCCCCTCACTGAGTAGCTCGCTGGATCAAAATGTGCAGGCGAGCCTAATGCTTTGTCGCAGCTAATTCATCGGGCTGTAGCCACGCTCACCAGAGCGTGGGCAGATCACAGAGGGCAACCAATTTCCCACGGTCTGGCGACCGTGGCTACCCGAAGATTGAGCCTTGGCGACGGACTAGTGCCATAGAGCCGGAGATTCTTCGAGTGACCGAGCGTGTGCTACTCCGGTCAATCCTCGCCCTCCCGTGACGTCGAAATCTCGTTCCCAGCGGATCCAAACGGGACAGAGTTCACCTGCGAAATCTCATTGGGACGCCGCCCCGGAGCCCGGCAACTTGGCGTGATCGGTTCTGCCGAACTGCGCACCTCAGTGGGCGGCCGCAGGATGAGAGCCCGACTATCTACTTGACTGGGATTGATGGCACGGCGATAATCACATTCAAGAAGACATGCAAATCTGACGATGGGTTTTCGGTGAAGAGAATTGTTTGGCGAGTCGTATTGATCGTAAAGCCATTGTCCGATGGATGATAAATCGTCAGAACCCGCTGACTACCGTCTTGCGGCTCGCGATTAAGTAGTATTCCCAAGATGGAAGTCGCTGTTATGCCGCACTTGAGCCCCGTTTCAGAATTGGCGAGTTTGAATCGCAGACAGTTGCTGAAATGCGGTGCCGGAGCGGTAGGAGCATACTTCCTGCCTCGGACTTCTCAAGCCGAGCAGGCACGTCGCGATGCGGCACCGGCGAAGCGGGCGATCTTCATCTTTTTGCAGGGGGGGATCTCTCAGTACGAAAGCTGGGATCCCAAACCTGAGGCTCCCAGCGCGTATCGCGGCGAATTCCAGCCGATCGATACGAATGTGGCGGGTACGCGATTGAGCGAACACCTGCCGCTCCTGGCGCAACAAGCCCATCGCTTCAATCTCATTCGTAGCGTGTACCAGCCGACTGCCGATCACATTAACGCCACGCACATGCTGCTCACGGGGTACTCGCTACCCGGCGCGAGTATCGAAGGCAAGAACCGCAATGCCAATCCGACTTTAGGTGCGGTGGTCGCCAAGTTCCGTGAGGGAACCAGTCTCGGGCTTCCGGGCTACGTCTGCGTCCCGCATCGCGATCAATTCGGACATCGCCTGCACTACGGTTCGGCGGCCTATTTGGGCTCTGCGTATGATCCATTTGACTCGGGTATGCTCCCCGAACTGGCGACAGGCGCATTCGAAATTCCGGCCAACCTCAGTCTGCATAAAGAGCTCAGCACGGGACGCATCGACCAGCGTTTGGACCTGTTAGGTCGCCTGGATCGAATGGGGATTTCGGCCAAGGCCGGCCGAGCTGCCGGGAAGGAAGATCCGTTCCTCCATAACGCCTACGAAATGCTCTCGCACGGTTCGGCCGAACGGGCCTTCGATTTAAATCAAGAGCCGGTTGAACTGCGAAAGCGCTACGGCGACCACGGCATGGGACAAGAAGCCATCCTGGCCCGGCGTTTGGCTGAAGCCGGCGTGCCGTTCACCATGGTCAACTTCTCGTTGAATCAAGTCAAAGGCCAGGACTGGGACACGCACGTTGATAATTGCGGTCTGCTCAAGCGGGAATTGTTACCGCCGATGGACCGGGCGGTAAGTGCGTTGCTCGAAGACCTCGACGAACGCGGCCTGCTGGATACGACACTCGTCTGTGTGGTCAGCGAGTTCGGTCGCACGCCGCGGATCACCCCTGATGGCGGTCGAGACCATTGGCCCAATGTGTACTCGTTGATGATTGCCGGCGGCGGCCTCAAGCGAGGCCAGGTTCTCGGGGCCAGCACGCGTGCTGGCGACGAACCGCTCGATCGTCCGGTTCACATTTACGACGTCTTAGCGACCATCTATCACCAGATGGGAGTCCCGGCCGGTGAAGTCTTGCGCGATTTGCAGGGTCGCCCGCTTCCGGTGCTTGCTTCAGGGACTCCGATCCCCGAGTTGCTTGCCTAATTCCAAGTGACCAGGTGAGCCGGGTGCCGTGAAGCCCCGGACAAATTCGGTTCGCAAC
>JAQGHS010000141.1 GCA_028291605.1 Planctomycetaceae bacterium
CGGTGCCGTTTGAAAACGTGCTCATCTCGCAGATCGTATTCACATGTCTGTGGTGGTTTTCTGGCGCGGCGATCCTGGCTGGACGGTTGCGGATCACCTTCAGTCGCAGTCTGCTGATTTGGGGCTATCAGAGTTCGCTGTGGTGGTTATTTGCCGGCAGTTGGACCGTCTGTCACTTCCTGGCGCTGTTTCTTGGGTGGACTAATGCCGCGGTCGCCATCAGCCACTTCCCCGAGATGTGGCTGTCGTTCGCTTCTGCGGGTTGGATGACGACCTTTGTCTGCCAGTTTGTGAGATGGCGGAATGTGGACGCTAGCAGCGTCCCCCACGGGGCCGGCGAACCTGTTTGCACACCGCAATCACGCACCCCACTATCAGTCTGGCTCGCGGTGCTGACCTACACGCTGATCTTCGGCGTGATGAATACGCTCCTCTATAACAATCTGCTGATCCCGCACGGCGACTCGGCGATGTACGAGGAGCACCTGTGGAATCTGCTCCACGGCAAAGGTTTTCGCAGCTTCATCGACAAAGGTCTCTTCCTCGGCGAACACATCCAGATCATCCACTTAGGATTAATCCCGGTCTATCTGATCTGGCCCTCGCATGTATTGCTGGAATGGTGTGAGTCTTTCGGCCTGGCCCTGGGAGCGATCCCCATTTACCACATGGCCTGGCGGCAGACTCAGTGTCGCTGGCGAGCTACCTGCCTGGCGTGTGCCTATCTGCTGTATGTGCCGATGCAGCGTCTGGACATCAGCATCGACTTCAAAACATTTCGCCCAGAAGCCTTCGGTATCCCGCTGTTGCTCGCCGCCTTGAATGCACTCGACATGCGGCGCTGGAAGGCATTCGGTGCGTGGTTATTCGCGGCCCTCATGGTGAAGGAAGACTACGCGCTCATCATCGGTCCGCTGGGACTGTGGATCGCGGTGCATGAGTTCCGCATCGCCCCGGCCGGAACATCCCGCTGGCGACGAGCGTGGCCGGGACTGGCCCTTGCCGCCGGTGCCGTCGTCTATTTGTGGTGGGCAGTCAAGATCGCGATTCCTTATTTTAAGGCGGGCAACGAAGTCCACTATGCCCAATATTTCAGTCGCTTCGGCAAGACGACGAACGAGATCGTCTACAACCTGCTGATCCATCCCGACTGGCTGCTGGGAGAACTCATCACCCCTGAGAACACTCTGTTTGCAGCCGCGCTCTGTCTGTCACTCGCACTCTTGCCGTTATGGTCTCCGGGTCGATTGGCAGTCGGAGCACCGTTGTTTGCGGCCCTGTGTTTGAATCAGATCGCGCGGAACACCCAGCATCACTTTCATGCTCCACTGGTGGCAATCGTGTTCTGGGCTGCGGCACACGGACTACACAACGTGCAAGAATTCACCGCGTGGTGGGCCAGGCGTCGAGGAGGCACGAATCTCCTCACTGCTGATGGAGCACGGTTCGCGGTGATCATGACGCTGTTCGCATCATCGGGCTTTCATTTCTGGCACGCCTTGTCGCCCGGTGGTCTCCCCTTCTGGGACACGCTGTCGGCAGCTCACTGGAGCCGCAAATATGCCCCCACGGACCGGGCTGCTGAGTTCTCCAAAGTCCTAGAACAAATCCCCCCGGACAAACACGTGGCCTCAACCGACTTCGTGCACCCGCGATTCAATCACCACGCCCGCTCGTACGACTACAGTGGCTATCGGCCGAATGTTCCTGCGGATATCGAATACCTCGTGATCGATGTCCACGGTCCCTATTCGCAGGTTCGCTCGCCGGCCGACGTCGCTGAATTCGACAAACATCCGGAACGTTGGGAATTGCTGCCCGACAATACCAACGGATATTTCTACGTCTTCAAACAACGCGCCGTCCAGGCACAACCTGGGGGCCAGCCATGACTGCTCCCACGGTGGGACGGAATTCGATTCCCACATTGCCGTTCGTCTGCGGATTGGCGATAGGCCTGACGGCTCTCTTCTGGCCTATGTTGTGGCAGGGTGGCGGCCTGGTCGGGGGCGATATCTATTCCTACTTCTACCCGCAAAAGCAGTTCTATGCCGAGGCACTCCGCGCGGGAGAACTCCCGCTGTGGAACAACCGCACGGGGCATGGCTATCCGACAGTGGGCGAGAGTCAAACCGGCGTCTTCTACCCTTTTCATTTGCTCTATGCCGTGCTGGATTTGAATACGGCTTATAATGTCATTCAGCTAGGGCACTATGCGCTGGCCTTCCTGTGGTGCTGGTTGTTAGCACGTCGTTGCGGATTGGCGAAATTACCCAGCTGCCTGGCCGCCGTAGTGTACACTTACGGATGGCTACCCACCCGGATGTGTGTCGAGTGGGCAGCACTGGGAGCAGCTTGGTTTCCGGCGGCCTTATGGTGCGGGGAAAGTTTTCTGCAGACCGCCCGGCGGCGCTATCTCGTGGCCTTGAGTCTGGTATTGGGCGTGCAGATGCTGGCCGGACATTTCCATCTGGCGTTTATCACTCAGATCACACTCGCGGCCTATCTCGCATTACGATTGTTTTGGCTGACAGACAGCGTGGCACCGATCATATTGACTCAGCGTCCCAAGGTCGCAGCTTATTGCGGAATCGCTATTTTATGTGGATTCGGCCTCGCAGCAATCCAACTGGGACCAACTTGGGAACTCAAGCAACAGAGCCAGCGGGCCACCTTAGGCGATGAGCATGACCCGGGATTTGGATTCATTCCCTGGTGGTATCTGGGACAATTGATCCAGCCCTGGTCGTACTATGCGCCGGGAGTGAGCCTCGATACGCCTGCCGGAACCTCTCGCACCAACAGCGTCGAGGCTCATCTGTATTGCGGTTTGATACCGCTGGTGCTCGCGGGAGTCGGGCTCTTCTATCTCAGCCATCAAGCGGATCGTCGAAATCGCATCTGGTGGCTGCTCGGTGCCCTGTCTATAGTGTACGCCACCGGCTCACTGATACCAGTCGCCAAATACCTGCCGGGATTCGGATTCTTTAACGGCGTCGGACGCTATGGCATCATCTTTAATCTCGCGATAGGACTATTAGCCGCCGAGGCTCTGCAGCGATTGACAGGACCGCTGCGGACCTGGACCACCTTCGGAATCATGCTCTTCGTTCTGGTGACGGCCACGAGCGATGTCTGGCTGGTCTCGCGCATGGTGCAGCACACATTCCAGGTTCCCAAGCCGCCAGTGCGATATCTCGCAACCAGCCCCATCCGGGAAGAGCTGGCCCGGTCGCCCGTGCCAGTTCGCTTGTTTTCTCGGGGAGCCAATCTCCCGAATCTGCTGGGTGTCGCCTCGACTCCGGTCTACCTGGGCATTGGCCCCCAAGCGTATTTTGATCCGCGATTCAAAATGCCTGAACCATTGCCGTACGACACGAATCCAACTCCCGAGCAACTCGACTGGCTGCGCCGAGCAGGGGTCACGCATATCCTCAGCTTTACGTCTTTGGACCTGGGGACGTGGCCCGCCACGCTACTGGTGGCCACGCCTGATCCCTTCCTGAATCGAGCTTGGGGTCGCGGCCCGAATGAGGCGTTCTTCCTCTATGTACTGCACGAATCGCGGGGACGTGTCTACTGGGAGACTGCAGCTCCCACCGCGACCGCGCAGATCACAGTCTATCGAGCCAACTCAATCAGCATCATCACCGATTCTGCGACCGAGGGGACATTGATCCTGACCGACCTCCGCTGGCCGGGCTGGCAAGTTCAAATCGACGGTCGCCCGGCCGCGTCGCTGGAAGCAGACAAATCAATCGGCCCATATCGAGCGGTACCCGTTCCGGCAGGCCAACACCAAGTGACGTGGATCTATTTTCCAAGCTCAGTCTGGATCGGCGGCATCATCAGTGCGATGACCATCGTGCTGCTAGTCATTGCAGCGGCGGCGCCACGGTTCAGCTTATTGAGATCCGGTCTTACAGGTGAAGCAGAAATGGGGCCGCTCGGACTTGAACCGAGAACCAACAAATTATGAGTTTGCTGCTCTAACCGATTGAGCTACGGCCCCTGAGAAATTCTGTTGAATTGTGTTGAATCGATTCTGCGGCGGGAGAGCGGTCTTCTGGTGACCAGGAGGCAATGTTCGGACACTCTGTTGATGGCTCAGGTTCACCACCCAGCCTGGTACGTCATAATCCCAAAGTATCTCGAACTGGGCGTCGATGTTCAAGGCGGTTGGAAGACGAAACGAACCTCGTTAGATTGCCCAGGGCCGCGACGCCTCGAAATCCGTGACAGGTGGCGTGCTCGGTTGCGCGTCAGGCACCCCTGCACATCGCCACGTCGAACTCTTTGCCCGGCTGATTGACGCCGCAAGTCGTACTGCGTTACGATCTGGTTCGCTCCTGTTCTGGAATTCCCCGTGGCTGGCCCCTGTTGACGGGCCCACAGTGTGATGTCTCGATGATCCTCACCGGTAATCAAATTCAGGCCGAGCTAGGGCGAAATATCGTCATTGAGCCGTTCAATCCCGAACAGCTCAATCCGAACAGCTACAACATGCGGTTGCATGATGAATTGCTGGTCTACGAGGAAGTGATCCTCGATATGCGCAAGCCCAGTCGCTTTCGGCGCGTGTCGATTCCTCCGGAAGGCCTGGTGCTGAATCCGCAGCAGCTCTACCTGGGTCGGACGGTTGAGCGGACCGAGACGCACAATCTGGTGCCGATGCTGGAAGGGCGCAGTTCGGTCGGCCGGTTGGGCCTCTTCGTCCACATCACCGCGGGTTTCGGCGACATTGGCTTCAAGGGCTACTGGACGCTGGAAATGTTCGCGGTGCAGCCCATCCGCATCTACGCCGGGATTCCGATCTGCCAGATCTTCTATCATGAAGTGCATGGCGACATCACTGAGTACGCCAGTACCAAATACCAGAACAACCAGGACATCCAGCCGAGCCTGTTGTTCAAGGAATGGCAGGCCGAATCCGATCCGCAGAAGCGATTGGCATTTGGCCAGGAATCGCCGCAGTAGAGCAGGTGCCTATCTTAGATCGCATTGGTCCCATAAGTCCTATGTGTCCCGTTTGTCCCATGAATTCAATGGGACAAACGGGACGGATGGGACACACGAGACTTATGAAAGACCAACAGCCGGTTCAAGATGACGGAACCAACGAAAACAGCCTGATCGCGGTGCGCGACCAAGCTGTCTGCTGACAGTCAATTGTCTGGTGCGCGTCCTACGCCTCTTCGTAATCGGCAATCCGATTCGAGGCTTCGAAACGCTGTTGATTCTCGTTGCCATGCAGTGCGAACTGCATGACGTACGCATCTTCGCTGGTGTCCTGGTAGTGATCTCGCAATACGCGAGTCGCTTGAAAACCCTGACCGCGGAAGAAAATCTGGGCTTGCAAGTTGGTCTCACGAACATCCAGCGTGATGAATTCACGTCGCTGTTGTGACAGCTTGTTCGCCAGTTTCGCGACCATCTGATTACCAATTCCACAATGGCGATAATCAGGTGCCACTGCGAAATTCAGAATGTGCAAGCGGTTCTTGAAGAGCTCATAAATCATGAACCCCACCACGCGATTGCCGTACTCGGCCACCATGCCGATACAGTTTCGCTGCCGCAGGCAGTGCAGGAAATCGGCTTCGGTCCAATGGTACTCGAAGCTCGACCGTTCGATCTGCAGCACTTCCGCCATATCCCGGCGGATCATCCAGCGAATCTGGACGCTGAGGGCTGCCTTAGTAGCTGACTTAGAATTCACCGGGGCCTCCTTGCCCAACCGGGCCTTACAACGCAGACGACATGTAGCGGGCGACGCCATTCGCCCGTCATTCTCCAAACACCAATGACAATACTTGCCGTCAATCGCGGTGACACCAAGTTTTGCCAGATGAGAGTTACATCCGCTTTTTCGAGCACTGAATCAGTCGTGGAAACTTCAGAATGCGTGAAAAGATAACACAGTCTTTAAAATTACGGAAGTCGAAATCAGTATCGTTTTTAACGGTCTTGCAGATTTTACCGGAGAATCTTTTGCAGCGAACCGCGCGATACTATGAGACCGCCGGCCCGTCCGTATCTCTGGCGATCGACACGGCACAACAATGCCCGGGTATGGCAGGGGATTTCGCAAGGCGTAGATGGTCGCCGATGTCTCAAGCTACTGGCTCGAAACGGGCCGGAAGATTAGTCCTGCTTCGACTCGCTCAGAAGGCGGGTGGGGGAGCTCCTCCGCCTGTTGACGGTGTCGCGACAGGAGCTGGGGCGGCGACAGGCAATATACCACTGAGACGCGCACGGCGCGAGGCATGACGGATAATGAACGTCGGCAGGACATCAATCTTCTGTTCCCCTGGAAATATCTCCGTCTTGCCGTCAAAGCTGCGATAGCGAGCCATCCCGTCAGCCGACTTCACGCGTCGTGCGAAAACATGCTCCGTGACATACTGCGTGAAACCCAGCCATTGAACATCCGGAGAAGCAATGCCCACAAAGTTCTTGCGTTCCGGAGTAAATCCCAGGAACTTACGTGGCAGGGGAGCGGTATGCAGAGAGGTGACCAGAATCGCCATCGTGACATAAGCCGTCGCGAAACCAAACGCCCACTGCCCGATCTTGTATGCCACATCGGGAAGCTCCAGATTCGTCGGAGCCACATTGTCCAAACCCAAGCGGATCAGGAACACGAACAGGGCGAACAATCCCAATAGCGAAATGATATCCGCCCGAGAATCTAACCAGGTGCTCTGCTTGCCCAGAAACACGGCCAGGGGCTCGTAGAAATTCATCGCCAGCAAGCCACCGAAGATCACGGCGAAAAACGTCAAGATGGCATTCCAGGGGCCATCCTGAGCGATCATGAAGGTCAACCCTCCAACCACTCCCAACATGATGACATCAATCGCGATATCCATGACTTATTCTTCTTTTGCTGCACGAGCGATGGCTCGGTAGATCACGTTTGATTCAGGAGTTTTTTAGCCACGGATTGACACGGATGAAACACGGATTGGGCCACCCTGATGTCTGCATCAATTTGCGATCCCAGATCAATAGAAAACATTTCGATAAGCATGCCCGACAGCGCGACAAGCTGTATTTTTCCGTGTTTAATCTGTGTCAATCTGTGGCTAAGAACTCTTCGTAATTCAGTCTGACTTATCTTTACGGGCGGCATCCACTATTTCACGACGCGTCCCAGTTCGTCCATGGAAGTGATCCCCTTGACCACCAGCCGCAGTCCTTCTTCCTTCATATAGAGCATGCCGTTCTTGCGGGCTTCGGCCTTGATCACTGACAGTTGCGGTGTGTCGCGAATCAAATCACGCAGACGATCATTGATGACCAGCAACTCGTAGACACCGACACGGCCCTTATACCCCAAACCGCCGCAGTTCGGGCATTGGTTGCCGTCGGCGGGTGGGCGATAAAACTGCTTCACTTGTTCCGGGGGCAGATTGTTCTTCTTGAGGGTGTCCGCATCCGGCTTGTAGGCTTCCTTGCAGTCTTCGCACAGCCGTCGAACCAGTCGCTGTCCCAGAATGCCGGAGAGCGCACTGGCCAGCATGAAGGGCTCAACCCCCAAATCCAATATTCGGAACAGGGCCGAAATGCTGTCATTCGCATGGACCGTCGAGAACACCATGTGACCGGTGTTCGCAGCCTGGCAGGCAATGCGCGTCGTTTCGTCATCTCGCATTTCGCCGATTAGCACCACGTCAGGGTCTTGACGCAGTACGCTGCGCAACGAACCGGCAAACGTCTGTCCGGCCTTCGTATTGATCTCGATCTGCGTCACACCCGCCATGCGGTATTCGACCGGGTCTTCGATCGTGATGATGTTGATCTGATGCGCATCCAACCCAGCCAGGGCGGCAAACAAGGTTGTCGATTTACCGGCACCGGTGGGACCGCAACTGAGGAACATGCCGTGCGGCTGATTGATGATTTCGGTGATTTGATCCGACAGGGCCTTGCGCATCCCCAAGTCGGCCAGTGTCCGGACAGAATTCGACTGGTCGAGAATACGTATACTCATCTTCTCGCCGATTTGCGTGCCTTGAGTCGCAACGCGGAAGTCGATCTCGCGCCCCTCGGTCTCGGCCCGGAAGCTACCATCCTGTGGTTTCCGCTTCTCGGTGATGTCCATCGCCGACAGGACTTTGAAGATGTTGACGATGGCATCGCCGACGGTCCGATCGAACGGCTCGGCAGGATACATCACACCGTCGATACGGTAACGGATCGACAGTTCATCTTCTTGCGGTTCGAGATGGACGTCAGTTGCCCGGCGCAGGATGGCGTCGTAGATCATTTCCTTGGCGGCCATGTAGCCCCTGGAACTCTCGACGGAACGAGTTCGATTATCGTCAGCAGGCCCCTTACCCTGGCGCGACTTGCCCATGAAACGAATTGGCGGTCCCTGACTGTACTCGCCACGTTCCCGAGAACTCAGGTTGAGGCCTAATCGGCCCAGGACTTGGAGCAGCACCTTCTTGATATGCTTCGGGGTCATCACGCGGGCCGAATCGGGCACGCGCTTGTTGCGTTCGACGATGTAGAAGCCCAGTGGAGTCCCATAGAACAAGGCCAGCAGGAATGATCCCCCCAGCGCATTCGGCACGATCAGGATGAAAATGAATCCCAGGGCGCCGCAAAATAGCACCAGCGGATTCCACATCGCGGTCATCATCTTGAGCCCGCGAGCGTCTCCGTCGACCCATTGCGTGGTCCAGGCCCACAAGAAGAGCCACCCCAGTATGGGCACGAACATAAACAGATTGAGATACCAGCCAACAGGGCCCGCCGGACCGCTGCCTCGAAAGAAGAAGAGGTTCGGATCAGGAGGGTATTCCCCGGGGGCCCGCCCATTGGCGATCGCTTGAGGCGCCGGCGAGGCAGCCGCGGCAGGGGTACCAGCAGCCTGCCCTTGAGTCTGACCCGCGGGGGGGTGAGTCGGCGGGGGCGGGTCCTGGGCGATGGCCGTGGCGCTCAGATAGCTGAGAATCACTGAAACCAGGAGCAAGCCGCCAATGAGCCGACCTGCTGCGGAAATAAAACCACGAGCGCCGCACTGCGATTGATTGCGAGCGAAAATCCAAGCCATGTCAAGGTTGCCAAAGCTGTGAGCGAGTGGGGCAGCGTTCCGTGAACGGCTATCAATTCGACATGTTGATTGCGGATGCAATCTCGAGCAAGTCTCATTCGCGATCGCGTGGAGAATCACTTCGCTATTTTGACAACGCATGAGGCCCGCCACACACCGAAATTGAATCCATCCCACGACGAGAACTGAGATTTGCTCAGGTCAGATCCCTCGTGAAATCTGGGCGATCTGACTGAACACGACTACCGTACCCGACTTGTGTCTCCAGCGAAACCCCAAGCCGTATTTTGGGAACTTCCCGATTCTAAGAGATAATTGGCACCACGACGAGGGTCGTTCCGCGATATTTTTGCGCAGTCCGGGAGTGAACTTAAGCTCTTCACATGCTTCCAAGCGATTGACCTGAGTGCCGTTAGCGTGTCGTCACGATTCCGATGCCTCGCAAAAACTCGTCCGCGTGCCCAAAGACACCGACGACCGCCTGATTTCCGGAATTCATGACTTGCGAGGGTTCAGGCGATCCTGGCCTACCCGCGAGTACGGAAAAATAGCGGCGCTGGGGATCCAAGCCAAGTTTTGTAACGCGGGCAAAAGTCAATTGAATGCTGGCGAACCCATTGACAGAGGACTGGCTGACGAGACCGCTTACAGCATAGCCTGGCCGCGCCCGAATCGCCACCAATGTGCCCCCTGAAAGGCCGATCAATTCGCCCGTTTTAAGGCCGGTTTTCGTCACGAAAATCGGCCGCACTCCCTGGATATAATCTTTACCCAACCATGGCACCAGATAACAGTCGAGGCCCACCAACACTCCACCGGAGGGTGGTATTTCCTGGGAAGATGTCGAAACGGGGCGGCCAGACTCCTCTGACATGACGTACTTCCTCTGAGCGACCTTCTTGCTGACTGCGTCCAACAGCCCCGTGATTGGCGAGTTCCAATCTTTCGTGGAAACAGCCTGCTCCATCAGCGATTCGATCCGGGTCTTCGCCAGACCGGTTGATTCTGTGTGGGCCTTGGCCAGCCAGTACAACGCCCGTGCAGCAAAATCAGTCAGACTGTGATCTTTCCGCGATCTCGCATAGTCCAGCCAGTCGCTTCCCAACTGCAGGATCGCCTCTTTGTCGGTCGGCTCTTTCAGGTCGCGCGACGCCAGTTCAGTCAACTTTTCGTCACCCGCGCCCTGTAAGAGTTTGAGTCCTTCTGCCCATTTGCCCTGATGCAGACAGACCCAACGTCCCCAAACGAGTCTGGCCGGGCCATCATCGGACCTGGTGAGCAGAGTCTGTCGCGCTTTGTCAGCCTGCGAGAACTCCTTCGCTAACTGGTCCGCCTCTTTGCGAACATCCTGCACTTCGGCCTGCAGCGCCTTGTCTTTCACCTTGATCGCCGCCTGTGCCGCAGTATTGGCCAGACTGATCGCCTTCTCAAACTGCTCTGCAAGTATCAGTTGATCCACGACCGGCAATGCTTTGTCAACCAGTTCCTTGTTCAGCGGCGGCCCCTTCAATTTGGGAGCTGCCGTCATCAGTGTGGACGCTTTCATATCCACCGCATCGATTTTAAACTCCCCGACCAGTGTTTCCACCAGAGCGAAAGCTTTCGCCAGGTCGCCCACATCGGCAGCCAGTTTTCGGGCCTCATCAAGACAGACGAATTTCACGTTCGGATCATCACGTGTTTCCTCCGCCAGTTTTTCAAGCTTTTGAGCGAGCGCCAGTTTCTCAAGATCTTTTTTGGAATTCGCATATTGCTCTTTAAAGAGTTCGCGAAGCTTCTTTAAGGCGGCCTCTTGTGCTGCCGCATCGGGGACCGGGGTTGTGCCTGCGCTCAGCAGACCTTCACCCACGAGCGGTTGGTCAGGATTGGGCGACTTGGCTGCCTGCGGATTTCCAGCGGGGCCAGGATTGTTCTGCGTCGCTGGCTTAGCCAGTCCTGCGATGTTCAGGACAGGGAATGGTGGCGACTTCTTGTCCAATGCACGGAACCGCGCCTCGTGAATTTCGACTGAGGATTGCCAGGTGTCGACACACACTTGCAATCGTTCTTCAACTGTCAGCCATCCAGGTCGCAAATACCAAACAGGATCTTCAAGACTTGCAGGAATGGCCAGATCCCATAGTTTTTTGCCATTCACCTCTAGTACGAACTGCTGACCGGTCACCCGTCCCTGAATCACCGCTGGCTGGCCAGGTGGCAAAAGAGGTTGCTCAGTCTTTAGCGTTGTCGAGTTCTCCGCGGATCGCTTACCCTCCATGAACTCAATACCTGATACATGTCCTTTGTCGCCGTCGATCAAGAACTGAACGCGACGCCGGGCGACGGGAACAGCAATTAACAGGGCATCAGTAACTCCTTTACTTTCCACTACAAATCGGAATTCATAGTCATTCGGAAGAGTTGCTGGAAAATGCAGCCCGACCGATCGATCTGCGGAACTTTGGATGCCGCGTTCCGTTTTAGTCCACACACCGTACGTTGTGTCGCGATCCAGATTGACGATACCCAGGAGGTCGCCGTTACGCGGTGGCGTGGGCTTCGGAAACGGGTCGGGCACTGGGGCGAGACGGGTGAGCTTGAGCGAATGAACGCGATAACCGCAACGATTTGATCCGAGCGTGATTCGACTACCGGGAGTGGACCACTCGTGCAAAAAGTAGAAGCGCCGCGCGTCACCATGCCAGTCGAAGAGTGTCGTGTCACCCACTTTGATACTCAAATGATTCTTGCGCACCGTGACCGCAATCTTGTTCCTCCCCTCCGTTAAGAACCGTCCCGGGTGATGGATACTCGGATCACGGAAGAGCGCGGCGTAATCCACAAACAGAACGTTGTCGTTGGTAGTCCCTCCGATGCCGATACTGCCATACCCTCGCTGGAACGGAAACCCCAGGAAAACATAGTCGCCCGGAGTGTCGATTTGCAGGTCCGCGATCAGTTCGTATTCCTCTGGAACCTGGTACGGCACACTAAATCGTTCGGTTTGGGACACGCCGGCACACTTGATGATCGGGCCGTCTTTTAGCCACTCCCCGTTCCACACGTCCTGCTTTACGTCCACGAACTTCAGCAGTTCAACACTTTCACCCGGCTTGAGATCGCCGCCAGGCAACTTACGCCGCGGCAGAGGTGGTCCGATCGTCAACTTGGTGAAGACATACGGAGATTCGGCCGCCAGAAAAAGCTTGTGCGGTTCTGCGATGTTCCAACTCGGGTGTCGATACAGTCTCGAAAAGTCTCCGTCCCAATCGACGATGGTGCGTCCATCGACTCGGATTTCGACATTACTTTCACGAACTGTCACATCCAGTTGGAAAGGGACACCAGTTTTCGTAAATGACCCCGGAAGAGTGGTCTGATTACTGTCCCAGTCTTTGCCGTCGAGAAACGCAAGTCCCGAAGTGCCAATCGGTGGCTTGGTTTCCATCGCGAACACGCAGTCGTTCTTACCACAAACCAATCCGACTCCCAGCGTCGTCATTTTTTCGCCTGGTTCGGTCAAGCGTGTTCCGGTCGCATGCAGCGTATAGGTGGGAGGAACGTCAACGGGCAATTGGATCTGCGATTTCTCATGAAACACATCCAGCGATTCCAACCGGCTGGCTTCAGTTTTCCAACGCCCCTTGACGATGTGTTCAGACTTGAGCAACGGCAGGATATCGATCGTACCCTGCGCATTCGGCTTGGTGACCGAAGTACCAGCGATCGGCTTCGTCCCTGATGACGAATTCTCCGCGACGGAATTCGAGCCCGGCCCAGGTGGCGTCACAGCGGGTTGGCCATCCGCGATTCCGGGTGGTGCCGGAACGTTCGCCGGACCTTTGCCTCGAAACAAGAAGGCGAGACCTCCGATAATTAGCAGGACCAGCACTCCCGCCGAGGCCCATGCCACCGGACCGGGCCCCTCAGACCGTCGCGGTCTCCCGGACGTCGCCATGAGAGGCTCAAATTCAATCAATTCTTCGGCGGGCATCTCCAGTTGGTCACGCAACTGCTCATCGTAGGCCGCTTTCGCCGCCGGCTTCAGCAGACACAGTCGCGCACGAGAAACCTCGTTCAGCAATTTCTGGCAGTCAGCCGCGTGTTCGCCCGACTGGAATTTGCGAAGGTAACCCAACTGCCGATCAGCCGCCGATTCGATCACCTGCAGATCGTCTTCAAACGCTTCCACGCCGAGCAGGCGATAGTGGTGCGGAGGCTGGTCCTTCGGCAAGATTCCTAGCCACTTGTGATACGGATCAAAATTCGCGGACATCAACCACCTGATTGCAGAGTCATTCCGGCCGGGCGATCGAAGCCTTTCGCCAACCGAATCGTGTCTCTGTATCCTAATGCCGCGCGAAGCAATCTCAAAGGCGAAGGATGAAGTACGAAATGTGAAGGGTGAAACGCGATCTACGTTTTTCACCCTTCACATTTCATCCTTCACCCTTCACTCCCCTTTCATAAAAATTCACAAAAATCGCTGTTGACCGAAATGAATCGCCTGAGTATTCTGCCCCCGCTTTGATTGATTCACCTGTCAAACATTCCTTTCCACAGTCAAATACCTCACCCGTAATAACCTCCAATCACTTGATCCACTACGCGTGGTAGGTCGGCCTGCGAGCAATCACAGACCCGACCACGGACTGCGCCGTCAGCACGGATGCAGACGGCTGCAAGTTCCCTCTTGATGGCTGATTCACCGAATACAACTCTCCCTCGATCCGAATGTGCCCAGCACCGCTGTGTCTGCACGTCGTATTGACAGAGAGCGACGAAACCAATCGCCCCCGGAAGTAGCGTGTGTCCTTCGCCCCCCTGGGAAACCGCTGCTTCCGGGTGTTTTCGTTTCTGTAGCCTGACTCACTGAGTCGGGTGCTCCTAAAAACGCCCGGCCCCTCGCGTTATTACACCTCAGGCAGCAAATACGGCGCTCGGTATTCTTTCCGCGACCGTAATGCGTTCGCTTCAGGGTCGTTGTCAAACATTTCGGTCGCCGGATCGAGGCTCAAGCGATGGCCCGTTCTCCACGCGACGTTGCCCGCATGGCATAAGATCGAGGACGGATGGCCGATCGTCTCCAGATCGGCATTGGGCTTCTGACGGGACTTCACGCAGTCCAGGAAGTTGCGGATATGCCCTGCTCCGTCGTAGTCGCCGCCCCCTTGTGCCACGACCTTCTTCTTATTGTCGAAGGCGCGCCACTTGCCATTCCCGATCACGATATAACCCTGATCGCCAAACAATGCCGCGCCCTCGGATTCGTCGAGGTAATCGTAGGGGGCCCAGACGCGCATTTCGTACGTCAACAATCGTCCCGGCTTACCCGCAGCGGGGGGTGAGAATTCGTAGTTGACCTGCAGCGTATCGGGCCATTCCTGCATGTCGTCGAAGTACCACTTTCCGCCGGTCGCAGTGATGACCTGCGGCAGTCCCAGCGGTTGGCCACCTTCGGCTTCCACGGCAGTGCTCAGAGCCCACCGCGCCACATCCAGCCGATGCACGCCATCGTTCCCCAGATCGCCCGTCCCCAGGTCGAAGAACCAGCGCCAATTGCCGTGAAACCGCCGAATATTAAACGGCTTCTTTTGAGCCGGCCCGATCCACACATCGTAGTCGACACCCGCTGGCGGCGTGCTGTCGGCCGGACGCCCGATCGAACCCTGCTTGGAGCTTTCCCAGGCCTTGGCCACCAGGCATCGTCCCAGCTTGCCCGACTTGATGTAGTCCATCGCTTCGCGGAAATGGGGCGTCGTCCGCGACTGCGTGCCCATCTGCACGATCCGCTTGTGCTTCTTCTGAGCCGCCACCATCCGTTGGCCTTCCACAATGTTGTGTCCATCGGGCTTTTCGACGTACACATCCTTGCCGGCCTGGCAGGCCAGAATGGTCGGAATCGCATGCCAATGATCAGGCGTCCCGATCACGACAACATCGAGGTCTTTGTGCTCCACCACGCGACGATAATCAGCGACCGCCTCGGGCTTCTTCCCATTGATCGCCGCCACCGCTGCGACAGCCGCCGGTAGCTTGTTCGTATCGACATCGCAGATCATCAACAGGTCGACATCCTTCTGAGCGGCAAACGCCTTCATCAAGAACGAAGCCCGCCCGCCAACGCCGATACAACCGACTCTCAACCGCTCTGACGCGGGAGCTTTCCCCTCCTGCCCCAACAGCCACGGACTGGCCGCCAAAGCCGACATGCCGGCCACCGATTGCCCTAAAAATCCACGTCGACGGAGATCGGTCATCGTATTGCTCCTGTGGTGATAATCAGACAGACAACTGACGCTGGCATAGCTGGGGTCGGGCGTTCAAAGATAGTCGTTGATCGCTCCGCGATCATAACGTTTCAGAGGACCAGGCCTGAATCTGCCGCGCCCCCCACAAATTGATCCGAGTTGGAATCTCCGAAGCGTTATGATCGCAGAGCGATCAACGACTATCTTTGCCCTACTTCGCTCCTTGGCTCAAATATAATTTCACGTTATGCGTCGCCCGGCCGCCAGCGGCAATATCAGGCCGCCCATCACCATTGAAGTCTTCAATCACGAGGTCCTCCGTCGCAATCCCGCCATTGTCGATGATGGATTTCGTCCATGTTTTACCGTCAGCGTCTCCCGAGGTGTAAAGGAACACGCCCGGCCCCTGAGGCATCCCAGTTCCCAGATCGCTGTGACCGATGACCACTTCGTCGCGGCCATCCTTGTTAAAATCCGCCAAGCCGACCGCATGGCCGCGTTTGAGAGTCTTATCGAGCACATTCCGTGTCCAGAATTTCTCACCGGCAGCCGGTTCTGTGTAAACGACAACGCTCGTCCCGTGCATCGGTTCCACCGTCGCAATGATCCGCTTCGACCCTAGTTTGCCGACCTTGATTTCGCCCGCGCCGGTGACTTGGGCCGTCGGCGTACCGGGTTCGCCTGGAGACAGCTGAGTCTTCAAGAAACCACCGTCCGCCTTCTTTTGAAACAGGAAGACCCCTTCCATGCAGGCGACAAGTACATCCGTCTTGCCGTCGCCATCGATATCGCCCATCCAGTGATTGTGCATGGCATTCAACTGCTCATCGAGCGCCGTGGCCTTGCACTTATCCGTCTTGGGCTGGCCTGGGATCTCGAAGGCCAATAGCCGCACGCCCTGCGGGGCGGTGGTCTTATTGAGGGGCGAGATTACCAACTGCGGCTTGCCGGTCCCCAGGATGTCACCCCAGCGGGCGCGATGCAGCCAGCCTTCGGTGTTGATGTAATGGACGTGCCATTTCTCATCGAGCGACGCTCCTCGAGTCAGCCACTGCAGTGTGCCGATCTTGGTCCAGCCGGCTCCCAGGGCGAAGTCAATCTTGCCATCTCCGTCAATGTCCTGAGGAGCGATGCAGACGTTGTCGCGCTCCGTCTGGTTCTCAATGATGACCCGCAGCTTCCAGGTGGGATTCTGAAACCAGACGACCCGATTCTCAGTGACCGCCACGATATCGGGCAGTTTGTCGCCATCGACGTCAGCCACCGACACTGCATAGCAGATATTGCCGACATTGGCATCGAGCACCTTGGTTTCAAATTGGATTTCCGGTTCGGCTGCACCTGCGATGATCGGGAGTAACAACGTCCAAAACCCCGCCGTCCAGAAGCCCACGCGCAAATGTTTCATGGTCGATCCTATGAATGCCAATCAGGGTGTTCACTTCGCTTGTTCACGAATTGAATCAATTCACGGACGAGAACGCAATCTTGCCGCCGGATAGGCTTCCAGCCTGTCATGTCTGATTTGAAGAATGATGACCGGCTGGAAGCCCATCCCACGGCCTAGCCACACATCAAAAATCATTGACCTGTCTTTCGACTATATGTAAAGTGAACTCGTACGCCGATTCCGGCAGATCGCATTCGTACGAATACTTCAAGTGGAATTGTCACTCGATCCTTTTTTCGGTTTCGTCTTTTGCGGAGTGTTCTCATGTCAAGAACTCGAACTCGAACCCCGGGGTTCACGCTGATCGAATTGCTGGTCGTGATTGCGATTATCGCAGTCCTGATCGCCCTGTTACTGCCTGCGGTGCAGCAAGCCCGCGAAGCAGCGCGGCGGTCGCAGTGCAAAAACAACATGAAACAGTTGGGCTTGGCGCTGCACAATTATCACGACACGTTTAATTTGTTTCCTCCCGGAAGCTTTGCCGGCGTTTATGCCCAGTACATCGGCGGTGGCAATGATGGCAGCCGAAAATGCTGGTTCCAGATGATCCTGCCCTATATCGATCAAGCTCCGCTGTATAATCAGTTGACGCCCTATTTCAATAACGGTGCTGATATGCTCACGGTACCGCTGAGTATCATCACCACGAAGATCGTGGTACTGCAATGCCCTTCCGATCCGACTGCGGGTAAGGTTTCCAGTCAAGGGCAAGGGTTTATCGGCAACTACGTCCTCTGTCATGGGCCGCAGGACCCCACTGGGTCGATCAACGGGAGCACGAATGGATACAGGTGCAATGGCATGTTTTTCGGGATCTCCAGCACCAAGATGCGTGACCTCACCGATGGGTCGACAAATACAGTAATGGCCGGTGAGTTGATCGTGGTTCCAGATGGTGCAACTGATCCGGGTGGTTGTTACGGCGGTATTTATGATTACCGGGGAGCCTACTACAATCCGACAAGCTGGGGCACGCTGTTCACCACCCTCAACCCTCCAAATACCAGCGTACCCGATCAGATCTGGAATGCGTGCGGTAGCATCGCGCGAGCACCCTGCAGCGGGTGCGCACAATCCAGCAATCTGGTGCATGCTCGCAGCCTGCATACCGGCGGTGCGCATGCGATGCTCGGAGACGGCTCTGTCCGGTTCATCTCGTCGAATGTCGACCGGAATACGTTCCAGGCAATTGGTGGCCGAAACGACGGCATCGTCAACGGCGAATTCTAGCCGCAGCGTCGAATCCACGGCTTTTCGCAGCCTCCAGTGTTCACCGGATGCGTGTTTGTTCATTTCGACTTTTCCAGGGGTACCGATCCATGGCGGCATCCGATTCGACGGCCAAAGTCCTGCACCGGGCGTCAGTGGTGTGGATTGCTTTCGCCGGCGTGGCGTTATCTATCGGATTGATTGGCTGCGGCCCCGCTGCAGACGCGAAGTACACGGTGACCGGTACTGTCACTTTTGATGATCAGCCGGTCAAACAGGGGATGCTGATCTTTTATCCGACCGACACCGGCGCCGACGCAGACGTGACTCCAATTCGAGACGGCCGATTTGAACTCCAGATGAAAGCCGGCCCGAAGAAGGTCGAAATTACCGCCAACCGCGAGATCGTCCCGAAAAAAATCGGCCCCATGGGCGGGCCCGAGATGGAGCAATACATCCCCGCCAAATATAACTCGAAGACCGAGTTGAAATCTCAGGTCGAAAAGAAGGCCAAGAACGAGATCAAATTCGAGTTGAAGTCGAAATGAATGTGGACTTTTCGAACGAATGATGACACACTCGGTTGATCGACAATCACCTCTTTCAAGTCCGGCCGGATCGACGATCAATTGGACTCGGCCGCCACGCATTCGACCGTCTCCCATTTCACAGAACCATCGCTCAATGCCCCAAACGTTCCTGAATCGTACTCGTCAGCAAGCCTTTACGCTGATCGAGTTGCTGGTCGTCATCGCCATCATTGCCGTCTTGATTGCCCTGTTGCTGCCGGCGGTCCAGCAGGCCCGCGAGGCCGCTCGACGGAGCCAGTGTAAGAACAACTTGAAACAGTTGGGGTTGGCCCTGCATAACTATCACGACACTTCGAACATGTTCCCATTGAACAGTTCTTATTCAGGTGGACCTGCGGTCAATAATCGAAGCGGCTATGTCGGGATGCTGCCCTATCTGGATCAGGCTCCCATCTACAACCAGATGAATATGTCGGTCAGCGGTATCGTGGCGCCCAACCTTGCTTTCACCCAGACACCGTTGAACATCCTGCTCTGTCCTTCAGACCCCGATGCTCAGAAGACCAGTCTGCTGGGACAAGACGCGGGCACTTCCACGGCAATGGCGGCATCAGACTATGCATTCAGCCTGGGTGATTATGTGAACGTCTCGACGACAACCGGTGCCACGCAGACGCCCCAATACGGGAATGGCGTCCTAAGTTCGAGTCGCGGGATGTTCAGCCGGGGGAACTGGAGTGCCCGGATGCGTGATGCCACCGATGGAACTTCCAATACGTTCGCCATGGGTGAGTGCATCGGCAACTGGTGTGGCTGGCAAATTGGATGGGGGTTTCAATCTTTTGCCACAACCGCTCAGGTGATCAATTACCAGAACGCCGTGCTGAGGAATTCTGCCAGCATCGGAACTCACGACAACTGCATTGCGTTTCGCAGCCTGCACGTCGGAGGTGCTCATTTCCTGCTGACCGACGGCTCGGTCCGATTTCTCAGCGAGAACATCAGCGGCTTGACCTACAACGGGCTGGCTTCGCGGGCGGGTGGCGAAGTACTCGGCGAATTCTAACGCCGTCGGACCGCTGGAATCGGTCCTCAAGATCTCCTGAAGGTTCGAGCGATCGAGTCGACGGAAGGATGTGGCTCCCGCGAACCCCATATTCTTCCGATGTCGGATCGACGCTCGCGGTTCGACAAAGGTCGCACCTCCCGATCTTGACATTCCTCCACAACGAAGACTACGTGTCGCCAATTCTGGCCAGACCTGCGCAGCTCAATCATGCATCTGCATTGTCAGTAGATTGCGCAGTGCACCAAGATCGGTGTGCTGGAACAGGTTGAAGGCAATCGCTCCAAGTTCTTATTCTAATGACAGTTAGATTCGACATCGTGCCGTGTGTTTAGAATTTATTATCCAAAACTCGCCAAATATGTACGCATCAACACTTCATTCTGTGTTAATTTACTGTAAAATACCTGATTCTCATTTTCATGAAGACATAATGCCGTTTTAGTCAAACGGCGTAGGCTTCGTGAAATGAGACGGTTAGATCGAATTACGTTTTTGATGCTCTGCTCACGAAGGAAGAAGCGCTCATGGTCGGAAGTGTTCGTTCAAGGCGAGGTTTCACACTCATCGAGTTACTCGTCGTCATCGCTATTATTGCGGTGTTGATTGCCCTGCTGCTGCCCGCCGTTCAACAAGCTCGCGAAGCCGCTCGACGCTCGCAATGCAAGAACAACCTGAAGCAAATTGGTCTCGGGTTGCACAACTACCACGATACGATGCAGGTCTTTCCCCCGGGAATGATCAACAGCCCCGCGGCTGCTGGTACGACAGGAACTGGTTGGGCCTGGGGCACGTTCATTCTGCCGAACATCGATCAGGGCCCGCTCTACAACAATCTGGCACCGAGCGGCCCCATGGCCGTCACGAATGCGACGACATTGGGTTATCTGCGAACGGTCATTCCCGTCTATCTGTGTCCCTCGAATCCGAACCTCAACGCGTCTCAGAATCCGTACACGACCGTCATTATCAATGGCTCAACGGCCACCGCGATTGGCCTGTCGAACTATGTCGCCGTCGCCGGTACCGGTGCGATGGACAGTAACTACAGTCCGAATGATGGTACGTTCTTCAATAACAGCAGGATTAGCCTCCGCGATATCACCGACGGCAGCAGCAATACGGCTATCGTCATGGAACGCGATACGCAGCTCAGCAAGACTGGCGACGGCAATCACCTCGGCGGAAACTGGGCGGGCGTCTCGGCTCCCATCTGCACGAATTGCAATTATGACTTTTACGCCGTCATGGTCTCGGCACGCGGTACTTACGGTACTCTGAACGGAACCGGAACACGCGATGATCGCCGCGCCCCGACCAGTGCGCATGTGGGTGGCGTTCATATGCTGCTGGGCGATGGATCAATCCGCTTCGTGAGCGAAAACGTCGACGCGAATACGTATTACCGACTGGCCTCGCGAGCGGATGGAGTTCCCCTGGGAGAGTTCTAATTCCCACGGATTCGCTGATCAGAATCTGACGCGGGAAGCCGCAGCCCGGGCTGCCTTTTCTGCATCGAGTCTTCGGGCGGGTACACTGGTGTCGCCGGTTACCCGCCCTTTGTTTGTTTGGCTCTCGCGCCCGCGTGCCCGAGCCATATGTCCCGCATCGCTTGAATTCCTTTGTGAGCAGTTCAGAACTGCAGCAGAGGCTTTGTCAGTGTCACGCAGTAGATTTGCATTTCTTGAAGGGGTGGTTGTGCGTCAATTATTGTTATGTGGATTATTGGTCGTCGCCGGTTGCGCTGCGGCCGAGACGGAAGTCAGAGATCGATACGTTTCTTATAAGCTTGTCTTCAAGTCACCAGCCGGGGTTGAGTCAGCCCGTAAAGCATTCGACGCGAATGACAAGTTTCTGGGTGAAGGTACGCATGTCGAGAAGATCGATCCGGGAGAGAATAACAAGACGATTCTGGTTCAGTTCCAGCAACCTGAAACCGTCAGCAAAGATGATTCCATCACGAAGCTGAAGGGGTTGAAGGAAATTGAATCGGCCGAGGTCTATTGACCTCGAGTTTCCCGCAGAACAACATCGTAACGCTGCGCCCTCGACATCCCTTATGGGGTGCCTGGAGGGCGTTTTTTATTGGCCACGACGTGGAATGAGTTCGCTGGCCAGATTTAGCGATTCAGCAACCGTGGGTCACGGCGTTCGGGCTTGCGGGCGCTGACCACGGTATAGCCTGATACGGACTGCATCTCGATGTCGGTGAAGTATTCCGGCATGTGTTCGTCGTACCAGTTGGGAGTCTTGGTGACCATCATCACCCGGCCCCCGGGCTTCAAAGCCCGATGAGCGGCTCGCAGGAATAGGAACGCGATCTGATACTGCGAGAAGTAGGGCGGATTCCCCAACGCCAGGTCGTACGTGTCGCCAATCCCGGCCTCTCCCGTACAGTTTAATCGTGCTTCAAGGTTGGTCAATTGATTGAGCACTGCGCCGCGTTCGGTGCATTGAATGGCGCGACAATCGGAATCGACCGCCAGGACATTGACACCCGGTGCCCGGGCGGCAGCGGCCAGCGAGACGGCTCCGCAACCGCAGCCGATTTCGAAGACCTGATCGCCTGGATTGACGACCATTGTCTTGATCAACGCACGCGCTCCACCGTCCAGAGCACGATGGTTGAAGACCCCCGGGCGGCTCAGCACCTGAATCAGGCCGCTCTGATCGCGAAACGCAAACTGGCACTCGAACTGCTTGACTTTCTTCAGTGGCTCCTGCTTCGTGGCGAGATACACCACACCATTATCGAGCGGCCGCCGGGTCACTTTCGGGAACAGTTTCCGCAATTCGGCATGCAGCCAGGTATCTTCCTCGTTGTCGGTGCAACTAATCAGCCGGCCGCCGATTTCGAGCGCGACATGTCCCGCCTGCAGGCGTTCCCGAGTCAACTCGGCATCACCGCTGGAACGCACGGGAATGGCCACCAAATCGAAGGGACCAGCAGGAAAGTCCGGCGTGCAGATAACTTCCAGGTTGGTCAAGGTGGCCATCGACTCGGCCGACTGCTTGTAAAACAAGTCGAGGAAGTGGCAGGTCACGGTCGCCTCGGGAAACCGCTCCGACGCCGCGATCGCAAATTGCCCCCGGCCGACAGACGTGCTGAGAATGCGTGTCGGCGACAGTTCCGGCAGCAAGTCAATCAGCAACTGCTCCTGAACCGGGATCCGCGGTGAGTATTCTTCATCTTGTGAGGCGCGGCGGCGGGGTTTCATGACAGGTATGGGTCCGTGAAAACGTAATCAAAAAGGACGGCGGCGTAAGACCGACCCACGGCCGTTATCAACAGCCAGCTAAGTTATCTCGCGGTTACAAGCTCGAAGCGCAAGCGAGTGCATTGCCCGTAACAATCAAGAATATGCACTCGCTTGCGCTTCGAGCTTGTATCGATCAACTCAAATCACCCGGCAGAGGTAGCACTTCAAATAATGAT
>JAQGHS010000870.1 GCA_028291605.1 Planctomycetaceae bacterium
ATGACGTTGCAATCGACGATACGCTTAGAAATCACCAATCGGAGTGCCATCAGCGCGCTGGCCCAAGGCGTCTTGGACGGTGGAAGAGATGTTTGTGCTGATACCGCGCACAGATCCATCCGCCAGCAGGAAGTTGGTGGTTCCGATGTGCCAGCTTCCAAAGCCATAGACTGTTCCGGAACGCCCACCGCGACCCTCAGGAGCCGTAATGTTCGCGGTTGTAGTCGTCAGCGGAACTCGTATGTGGCGCATCGCGCTGAGTTCCATCCATCCCGACTGATACAAATACACATTGCAGTCTCCATAGCCGGAATCGCCCGCGCCACAGTTGCTGGATCGATTCACAGGCTCGAACTTTTCCCCAATCAACAGCGTATTGGAAGTCCCGTCAGTAATCGAAGCGAACGAATCACGCGGCTTCCATCCCGTGACCGAACCACCCGTCGGCACCTTGACTGGCCGCATTGCTTGATTCTGTTCGGCTGGATTGCCGTGATGGCAATTGTGGTAATAAGTATACGGATTCGACGCGTTGCCAACGTACCATGTCACCGCGCCGTAGTCGCCTTTAGCACCCAATGCGCCAGCGGGCATACCCGTGCTGTTGCCCGAAGTCGCGAAGTTCGAGCCCGCAGTATGAATGGACGGGCAGTTGTAAACAGGCAAACCGGCACCGGGCAACGCAAACACCGCTAAGTTTGCTGCAGTATTCATCTGCGTAGTGAGATTAATCAGGTTGTACAACGTACCCTGTTCGAGGTACGGCAACAGCATGACACTCCATGCGGCCGACGAGTAATTTGCGTCGATGGTCGTATCCGCAGTCGGGTTCATACTCAGCGGGACGATACCATTGTATGAGTCGTGGAAGTTGTGCACCGCCACGCCGATCTGCTTCAGATTGTTCTTGCACTGACTGCGTCGGGCAGCCTCGCGAGCCTGCTGTACTGCGGGCAGCAACAGAGCGATCAAAACCGCGATGATCGCAATGACCACCAGCAGTTCGATCAGGGTGAATCCAGACCGCTTGCTCAGCGATCTTCGAAACAACTTGTACATAGGCCCTCCTGAAGAAGACGGAAAAAAACGTGAGCGCCGCAATCTCTTTCGGTCGCCGGAAGGAACCCCATCCAGGGACCAGATACAAGACAATTCCCCACTGAGGCAGTGAGGTTACAGAACGAGGAAATCGCAAATCAGCACGGCGACCCATGGGGTCGTCGAGACAGGCTTCAAACAAATAATCGAACGACAGTTAGAAACTCAGAGAGTCCAAGTCCAACTAAACAGCCTTGAGTAATCGAGAAATGGGTTGGTAACGTGCGATCATTCGAGCGCTAAGACACAAACATACCGACGAACTTTGACCTTATCGATTACACCCATTAGTTGCTATCGGTTAGAAACCGAGAGAATTCGCCCACTAATTGGCACGACCCAAAGTTCATCTGACAATATGGCACAGTCGCTTTTTCCTGTCAAACCAAAACATCGGATTTTCCGAAAATCTTCTCAATTCCAAAGCCCGGTGGATCACGTCGGAAATCACAATATCGAGCCTGACTGCAAATTCGAGACTCGTCCCGTACACTGCTTCCCAAACCCTGCGAATAAAGACACAACGGAGAATGTAAATAACCTACCGTATGCTAAATAAAAAACTTGTAGCCAAAGGCTCCGCGTCGCAGCCGAGTTGCTGTGCATTCCGCAATGCAGACCTCTCAGCAAATCCGATCCCGATAATTTGGCAATCTGGCGTAAGCCTGATCGCGACGACTCGAGACGGGCCCAACTGGGCGACGAGGAGTTACCCGCAAACATAGAGTAGCCCATACTGAGCGATGCCAAGCGAAAAGCCTTACAGTTCATTCCCACTGAATTACGAAGAGTTTTGGCCACGGAAAAACACAGATGAAACACGGATTAAGACCGTGTTTGCGGTAGTCCGTCCGGACCGCTGAATCAAACGTTTTTCAGGTCGGCAATGGAAAGCCCCCCATGCTACAGGATGACCCAATCCGTATTTCATCTGTGTCAATCTGTAGCTAAAAAACGCTTCTGACACGCGCACCTGAGCCTGCAGCATTCGGAACTACAGAGCATAATCGGCCGCGAATCGCGCGAAACTGAGATCTGCGAGTTGTCCAAAGTTATGGATTTCTTGATCTGCGTAAAGAGTGCTCACCGCGCGAGGCGGATTCGATGTTCTGCTCTGCCACTTCACTCCCCTCCTTTCAACTGCTTCCTGCGAATGCCGCGATGACAATCGCATAAACGATCGTTACAATGTTGGGTGCTGGCTCGCACCAAGACCTGTGATGAGGCCCCATGCTCCGACACGCAATACCGGCTGGACTGAACCCCTGGCGACTGCTGCTAACTGCTTTGGCTGTCGGCAGTTGTGTTGTCGTCTGCGTCGCGGCTGACGAAGTCCCTGCGACAGCCGCTCAACCAGCCGCGACCGAGAAGCTCGAGTATTTTGAAACTCAAGTTCGACCCCTCCTGGTCAAACGCTGCTATAAATGCCATTCGACCGAGACAGGTCCCGAGAACGGATCGCTGATTCTCGATACTGCCGCGGGTATTTCCACGGGTGGCTCGCGCGGTTCGATGTTTCACAAGGACATGCCCGATAAAGGGTTACTCCAGCGAGCGATCAGCTATAGCGACCCCGATCTGGAGATGCCCCCAGATGGCAAGCTGGCTGCTCCGGAATTGGCCGTTTTGGAGAAATGGATCCGTGACGGGGCCGCCATCCCCGAGTACAAGTCGGCTCCCCGACCGAAGTTGAGCCGCATCGACTGGGCGGAGGGACGGAAATTCTGGTCCTTCCAACCGTTGAACGCGGTGGCTCCGCCGGAGTTGCCTGATCGCCAATGGGGTAGCCGTCCGTTCGACGCCTTCGTGCTGGCCAAGTTGAATGCCAACAAGGTCGCGCCGAACCCTCCCGCAGACCGTGCCCAACTGCTACGGCGGCTGACGTTCGACCTGACCGGCTTGCCGCCGACCCCTGCCGACCTCGAAGCGTTTCTCAATGACGACTCAACGCAAGCTTATGAACGGTTGGTGGACCGCCTGCTGGCCTCGCCCCATTTTGGCGAACGTTGGGCTCGAGTCTGGCTGGACCTCGCCCGCTACACAGACGATACGCCCGATTGGCAGAATCCGACCGACCGCGGCTGGTTGTATCGCGATTGGATCGTCCGCTCATTCAATGAGAATCGCCCGTACGACCAGTTCGTCCGGTTGCAACTGGCCGCCGATCTGTTACGGGGAACTCCGCCGCAGGATCTCGCCGCGCTCGGTTTTCTGGGCTTGAGTCCCACCTATTGGAAGGAACTCAAACTCGCCCCGTCGGTCATCGAGCAGATCGTGGCGGATGAATGGGACGAGCGGATCGATGCCGTGTCGCGAACCTTCCTGGGGCTGACGGTTTCCTGTGCCCGCTGCCACGATCACAAGTTCGATCCGATTTCCGCAGACGATTATTACGGCCTGGCCGGAGTCATTGCCAGCACCCAACTGGACCAGCGACCGCTCTTACCCGATGCCGAGTCCCAAGTCGTCCGGGTCGCCCGCCAAAAGGTGCAGCAACTGACCGATCAGCTCAAACCGCTTAAGGAGAAAAAGGCCCCGGAAGCGGAGGCGCTCGAACGCCAGATTGCCGAGATCCGCGCGAATACGCCCCATTTCGACGAGCCCTGGGCACATGTGCTCAAAGAATCGAGCCTGTATGTCGTCCCCGATGGTGCGGATGCGACGAAACTGGAATACCGCGAAGCTGTGGCTCGTGACCTGCCGGTATTTCGTCGCGGCAATCCGTCAAATCCCGGAGACATCGTCCCCCGCCGGTTTCTGTCCGTGTTTCAGGCGGGCGACTCCGCTGGATTTAAGAATGGTAGCGGACGAGCCGAACTGGCAGATTCGTTGCTGAAACAATCCAGTGGACTGCTGGCGCGAGTCATCGTGAATCGCATTTGGGACCAGCACTTTCATGGGGGCCTGGTGCGGACTCCCAGCGACTTTGGAGCCCAGGGAGACCGGCCGACTCATCCCGAGCTGTTGGAGTATCTGTCTGACCAATTCGTCGCCAAAGGCTGGGATTTGAAATGGCTGCATCGCGAAATCGTGATGTCCGCAACCTACCGCCAGTCGACTGCTTTTCGGGCTGACGCGAATGCCATTGATCCGGCCAATCATTTGTTGTGGCGAATGAATCGCCGGCCGCTCGATTTCGAGATGTGGCGGGACGCCACGCTGGCGGTCACGGGGCAACTCAATCTCGCGATCGGGGGGCCTGGCCGCCCGATTGATGATCAGCTTAATGTTCGCCGCACGATCTATGTCACAGTCAATCGTGAGGAACTCCATCCCGTGATGCGGATGCACGATTTTCCGGAAGCCAGCTCCCATAGCCCGCGACGTGAGCCGACGACCACCGCGCTGCAGCAACTGTTTGTGTTGAACTCTCCGTGGATGGAGCAGCAAGCCACTGCCATGTGGCTCCGTCTGCAACCACTGGCGACGGATGACGAGCGGATCGACACCTGTTACCGGCTGCTCTTCTCACGTTCGCCGACCACGCCAGAACGGCAAGTCGCCCTGCGGTTTTTGGGTGCGAACGCGAGTCCCGTGGCTGGTGGGGCGGATGCGACTGCGAGCGGTGTGGCACAGCGTGAGTCACAGTGGAAAGACTATCTGCAGGCGCTTCTCGGGCTGAACGAGTTTCATTTTGTGGATTGAAAGTGAGAGGGAGTTTTCACGTGGCAGAGGCCAATCTCAATCAAGTACATTCCGCACTGCCGACTCGGCGCCAGATGATCCACGCCCTGGGTGGAGGGCTGGGATCGCTTGGTTTGCTGTCGGCTTTTGATTCGACTGCGCGGGCTGCTGAGGGAACCGCGGTTCACGTGCCGGCGAAGGCGAAGCGGGTCATCCAGTTGTTCATGAACGGCGGGCCGTTTCAAGGGGACATGTTTGACCCCAAGCCACAGCTTGAGAAGTTCGCCGGTCAGCGTCCCGCCGAGGTTGATCTGCGCACCGAACGCAAGACAGCCGGCTTGCTCCCGTCACCCTTTAAGTTCCAGCCCGCAGGCAAGAGTGGCGTGCCCGTCAGCGAACTGCTGCCGCTGACGGCAGGTTGCATCGATGATATCGCCGTCATCCGTTCCTGTTACACGGACAACCCCAATCACGGCCCGGCCCTGTTGATGATGAACAACGGCACGATCCTGCCGACTCGTCCCAGTATGGGCTCGTGGATGTCATACGGATTGGGCAGCGAAAACGCCGATCTGCCACCCTATATCGTCCTGTGTCCGGGCAAGCCGGTTCGCTTTTCAATCCTCTGGACGAGTGCCTTTCTGCCAGGCTCGCACCAGGGGACGTACATCAATCATCGCGATCCTGTCCCCGATAAGTTGATCCCCTTCTTGCGCAATCCGGACGCCTCACAGAGCCAGCAATCCGCCCAGGTCGCGCTGATTGGCGAACTGAATCGGATGCACCTGGAGCGCAGTGGTCCCGACGGTCAATTGGAGGGACGACTGCAGGCGATGGAAACCGCGTTCCGCATGCAGTTCAAGGCGACCGACGCGTTCGACCTGCAACAGGAATCCAAAGCAACGCGCGAGACCTACGGCGACGGCCACTTTGCCAACGGCTGCCTGTTAGCTCGACGCTTGAGCGAACGCGGCGTGCGATTCGTGCAGGTTTACTATGGCGATGGCCAGCCTTGGGATACTCACAGTAATCACAACGATCAAACTCGCAAACTGTGCCTGGACATCGACAAGCCGATCGCCGCACTTTTGACTGACCTGAAGCAACGCGGGTTGCTGGATGACACGCTGGTGATATCGAGCGGTGAATTCGGCCGAACTCCGACATCAGAGAACGGGTCTGGCCGTGATCACAATCACTTCGGTTTCACAACCTGGATGGCTGGCGGCGGCATCAAGGGTGGCATGACTTATGGCGAGACCGACGATTTCGGTTTCCGGGCCGTCCACAACAAGGTTCACGTCCACGATCTGCACGCGACGATTCTGCATCTCTTGGGAATCGACCACGAGCGTCTGACGTACCGCTATGCGGGTCGCGACTTCCGCTTGACAGACGTGGCTGGCCGGGTCATTAAAGAGATTGTGGCATAGTCGTAGCCGCGTTTCGCCAGAACGCGGGCGAGTGACTGGCGCGGCCCGCACTCTGGCGAGATGCGGCTACGACGTGATGTTTGGCACGTCAGGCTACAGAAAAGGAGACAGAGGGTGACGAGAATCGCAATGCGGAATAGTCCATTCCCGATCACATTCT
>JAQGHS010000875.1 GCA_028291605.1 Planctomycetaceae bacterium
CATCACCATGAAGAAGGTGGCAATCATGGCGGGCATTAGCAGCTTCGCGGCCAGACTGAATTCGGGCTTGGTTGGCGTTGGCTTCTCAATAAAAAACAGGACAGCAAATAACGTGTAAAACGCCAGCCAGCCACAGCCTCGAAGGATCCACCCCGCACGCGTTGACGAGCGCAGTTTGAAAAACCAGGGTTCATTCCAGGAACACCCCACGTTGGCAACTGGTGGAAACATGCAAGGCCCCTCGCACTGCGATGGAGATCGATCGTCACGCTTGACTTCTCACAGCGGATTGCTGCGGAGGAAGATGGAATGTAACTTATGTGGACATGGTTTCACAAGTAAATCGCCCGACTCTGGAGAGTCGGGCTACGCATAGAAACAGCCCGGACATCCGCAAGAACGTCCGGGCTGCTGGTTTCTAATTCAAGGCTGACACAACCGCTTACTGCTGCAACGCAGCTTGAGCCGCGGCCAACCGGGCGATCGGCACGCGGAACGGTGAGCAGCTCACGTAATCCAGACCAATCCGGTGACAGAACATCACCGAGGCCGGGTCGCCGCCGTGCTCGCCGCAGATGCCGATCTTCAGGTCTTTGCGAGTGCTGCGACCCTTGTCGACACCCATCTTCATCAGGCCACCCACACCGTTCTGGTCGATTGTCTGGAACGGGTCGTTCGGGACGATGTCGTGTTCGCGGTAGTAGGTGATGAATCCGCCGTAGTCGTCGCGGCTGATGCCCAAGGTCGTCTGCGTCAGATCGTTAGTGCCGAAGCTGAAGAACTCGGCGCCGGTGGCAATCTGATCGGCGACCGCACAAGCGCGCGGCACTTCGATCATCGTTCCCACCATGTATTCGAATTTCACCTTCTTCTCAGCGAGGACCTTCTCGGCGATCTCGCGGATCGTCTTTTCCTGATCCTTGAATTCGGCCAGGAAGCCGACGAGCGGGATCATGATTTCCGGATGCACTTCGATGCCTTCGGCCTTCACGATGCACGCGGCCTCGATAATCGCCCGCGCCTGCATGGCGGTGATTTCGGGATAGACGATGCCCAAACGGCAACCACGATGACCGAGCATCGGGTTGGATTCGTGCAGTTCTTTCACTCGCTTGCTGATCGCTTCAGCCGATTGGCCGATTTTCTTGCCCAGCGCTGCTTGAGCTGGCGCGTCGTGCGGCAGGAATTCGTGCAGCGGCGGGTCCAACAAACGGATGGTCACCGGACGCCCTGCCATGGCACGGAACAGGCCGGCGAAATCGTCCCGCTGGTGCGGCAGCAATTTGGCCAAGGCCTTCTCGCGGGCCGGCAGGCCGTCGGCGAGAATCATTTCGCGGAATTCGTCGATGTGATTGAAGAACATGTGCTCGGTGCGACACAGGCCAATCCCTTCAGCACCGAAGGCGACAGCGCCTTCGGCTTGCTTGGGCTCGTCGGCGTTCGTGCGGACCTTCAACGTGCGATACTTATCAACCCACTTCATCAACTTGGCGTACCGCTGATAGATCTCGGATTCCTCGGGCTTCATCGTCTTGTCGATGAGCACCTGGACGATCTCGCTGGGCTTGGTATCGACCTTGCCCGCGAAAATTTCGCCGGTGAAACCATCGATACTGATGTAGTCGCCCAGCTTCAGGACCTTGTCCTTCACCTTGACGGTCCCACCCTCGTAGTCGATGTTCAACTCACCGGCACCGACGATACAGACCTTACCCATCTGTCGGCTGACAAGTGCTGCATGCGAGCTTGCACCACCGAAGGCGGTGAGAATCCCCTTGGCGACCTTCATACCACGCAGATCTTCCGGGCTCGTCTCACGACGGACCAGGATCAGCTCAACGCTATTGTCCTCGTTAAACATCCGCTCGGCATCGTCCGCATGGAAGACGATCTTACCGGTCGCTGCGCCGGGACCAGCGTTGATCCCCTTGGTCAGGCCCTGGCCAGCGGCGAGTGCCTTCTTCTTGCCAGCGGCGTCGAAGATCGGCTGCAACAGTTGGTTCAAGTCGTCGGCGGGAATGCGCTTCGGCGACAGAGCGGTCTTCTCGTCGATCAGACCCTCTTCGACCATGTCCACAGCGATACGGACAGCGGCGAAACCGGTGCGCTTGGCGTTACGAGTCTGGAGCATCCAGACTTTGCCCTTCTGGACGGTGAACTCAATGTCCTGCACGTCTTTGTAGTGCTTTTCGAGGGTCTTGCCGATGTCATTCAACTGCTTGTGAGCATCGGGCATGACCTTCGCCAAGGTCTCTTCGATCTTCTCCGGAGTCCGGATACCGGCAACGACGTCTTCGCCCTGAGCGTTGATGAGGTAGTCACCGCAATAGCCGGGAACACCCAACGCACCGTCACGGGTCAACGCGACACCGGTCGCACAATCGTCGCCCAGGTTTCCGAAGACCATCGCCTGCACGTTGACTGCGGTACCCCATTCGTGAGGGATGCCATAAGTGCGGCGATAGACCATCGCGCGGTCATTCATCCAGCTATTGAACACGGCGCCCACGGCGCCCCACATCTGCTCTTTGGGGTCGTTCGGGAAGTCGTGACCGGTACGCGCCTTGATGGCCGCCTTGAACTCGGCAACCAGCTCCTTTAGATGCACCGGGGACAACTGCGAGTCAACCTCAACGCCCGCCTTGTGCTTCTTCTCTTCGAGCAGGTGTTCGAAGGGGTCGGTTTCGTTCTTATTGCGAACCTTCAAATCCAGCACGACGTCGCCGTACATCTGGACGAAGCGGCGATAGCTGTCCCAGGCGAAACGTTCGTTGCCGCTGGCCTTGGCCAAGGCTTCGACCGTCGTGTCGTTCAGACCGATGTTGAGCACGGTATCCATCATACCGGGCATCGAGTCACGGGCACCCGACCGGCAGGAGACCAGCAGCGGGTCGGTTGTATTGCCGAACTTCTTGCCCATGGCCTTCTCGACCTTGGCGAGAGCTTCTTCGACCTGTGCGGTCAGTTCGGGCGGGAAGTTCTTGCCATTGGCGTAGTAATAGGTGCAGACGCCAGTGGAAATCGTGAAACCTGCCGGTACGGGCAGGCCAATGTTGATCATCTCGGCGAGGTTTGCACCTTTACCGCCGAGTTCCGCTCGCATTGTGGCGTTACCTTCGGACTTACCGTCGCCGAAGAAGAAGACGTATTTATCGCTCATCTCAAAAGGTCCTTAAGGATCGGCCGCAGTGCTCGGGACGTAACCAACGCTCAGACGCACGACAGCCAGGAAACCATCTTTACACGGGAGCGACCGGGATCGTTCCGGTGTTTGTTTTCTGTTTTCGGGCGAGTTAATTCTGACGAGTTGTGGTGGTAAATGCCCTCACAAACTCAGTGGAAAAAGCCGGACCAACAGAAAAGCCACACCGAGAGGTGACCAGAGCCCACATCCATATGAAGCGAACCCACTAGCGGCAGAAGTGATGCCCTCTGAAGATCAGTCCGCGCACACTTCACCCGCAGTTTCGCAATATCCGTGCAGAGCGATACGTTAATCACATCCGGCCGGGAATTCAAGCGAGTGCGCAACTCATTACAAGTAAGTCATTTACATTCACGCGACGATTATCCAGATACGCTCCGACACGGAATTAGGTGAGCCGGGTGCCGTGAGGCCCCGGACTGATCGCGATTCCGTGGCCAACGCTGCAAGCGTCGGCGGACACAGACGCTGGCAGCGTCTGCCACGGGAGCCGGGATCACAGGAAAGCGCGACGCGTCCTCTTTGACTTCTTTGAACTCTTCGTGACCTTTGTGACCTTCTGTTCCAAATCTTTTTAACAGAAGGACACGAAGGTCACGAAGAAAGGCAAAGACCCAATTCGACAGAATCATGATCCCTTTGAACTCTTCGACTTCTTTGAACTCTTTGAACACCACGAACCCAGATGACTCCCGCGCCGTGAGGCCGGGGGTCGAGTGACGGAGCACGCCCCTCCGTGGCCGACGCTGGCAGCGTCGGCCACGGGGTCGGATATGGATTGTTACGGCGCGACTTCTTTGAACTCTTTGAATTCTTTGAACTCTTCACCCACCAGAAATCAGTTGGGCCGGGTGCCGTGAGGCCCCGGACCGGTATCGGCGTCGAAATCGGTCCGGGGCCTTACGGCACCCGGCTCACCTCGTCAATTTTTTACTGGCGCGACTTCTTTGATCCCTTTGACTTCTTTGATCCCGTTGACTTCTTTGAACTCTTTGACTGCCCAAAGTCCCAAGTGCCCCCGTGGCCGACGCTGCTAGCGTCGGCGGACACAGACGCTGGCAGCGTCGGCCACGGGAGCCGGGATCACAGGAATAGCGCGACGCGTCCTCTTTGAACTCTTCGTGACCTTTGTGACCTTCTGTTCCAAATCCTTTTAACAGAAGGACACGAAGGTCACGAAGAAAGGCAAGACCCAATTTGACAGAACTGTGATCCCTTTGATCCCTTCGACTTCTTTAAACTCTTTGAACACCTCGTTGTCGAATCCGCCATGGATGACGAACTGTGTCCCGACAACTTTCCACTCATCATTCTGACCTCTCGAGATCCAATCTCCCAATACATCCACCGCTCAAAAATCAGTGTTTTCTGGCATTCCTTCTGTCAGCCATTGCCATAACGGTTTTGTTCGGCAGAGGTTAGCGGCAAATTGGTTCTGATGTGCGCCCTCGAACGAACGCTGGACGAAAGGCCGTGCCATCGCGTCGAGTCTACGACTTCTCGTCTAATGTTTGGTCGCTCGCGGCGAATACTTCCCCGGATCACGAACCTGAAATCTTCGTGATCTGTCTTGAAGTCACCCCGTCTTGATCTGGACACAATTTCTGATCCCGGGTATTCATCGACTGCCAAGTCAGTTAATTCAGCCAGCGATGAGGACACCACATGGAAACCACTGACACGAAACGCAAGCCGGGTCGGCCTCGCGAAGAGGGCCTGGCACTCCGACGGAAAGAAGAAATTCTGGACGCCGCGACGATCTGCTTCGCGCAACTGGGCTACAGGCTGACGGATATCCAATTGGTCGCGAATCAGCTCGACGTCGCCAAAGGGACCATCTACCACTACTTTCCCAGTAAGGAACAGCTCTTCCTGGCCGCCGTGGATCGGGGGATGAGGCAGCTTTCGGCAGCCGTGGACGGCGGCTTGCGCGAGGTCACGGAGCCGTTCGACCGCATCCGCTGCGCCATTCGAGAATATCTGCGGTTCTTTAGCGAGCACCCGCAGATCGTCGTCCTATTCATGCACGAGCGGACCGAATTTCGCGATCGCAAACGGTTGACCTATTTCGAACATCAGAACCGCAGGATGGTCGCCTGGCATCAGTTGCTGGGAAATCTGATTGCCGAACAACGTTGCCGCGACATCCCGGTGGAACGGATCGCCAATGTCGTCAACGACGTCCTCTATGGAACCATCTTTACCAACTATTTTACGGGCCGGACGACGACGTTCGAAAGCCAGGCCGAAGACGTGCTGGACATCGTGTTTCATGGGATTTTGTCGGATCAGGAACGGGCGCGCCGAGCGGCGCCAGCCGCTCTGTAGCCTGACTCTCCGAGTCGGGTTGTGTCAATGAGGTGTTACCGAACCTAATGAAAAGTGTGAAATTCATTGAAAAGTCCGGCAATATTGCATTTCACCCCGGCAGGGGTGACAGCTATTAGCCCCGGGTTGAGCGTACTCGCGATACCCGGGGTCAGGTTTGGTTGTCGGACTCGACCCTGGAGGGGTCGCAGCATTAATGCGGCTGCGACCCCTCCAGGGTCGGTCTTTGGAGGAAATCGTTTACCCCGGGTGTCGCTTCGCTCAACCCGGGGCTAATAGCTGTGACCCCTGCCGGGGTGAAGACAAGACAAACCCGACTCAGAGAGTCAGGCTACAGGTGAGGCTGACGCCTCACCCATTCAAGAACATATTCATCTCAGAAAGTCGTACGCACATATGAACTCAAGGCTCAGGCGGGCCGCCTGCTTGGCGAGCCTGATTGTCGGTATCACACTCACCGGCTGCGGTTCTCACGAACGCGAGGCCTGGCCGGTAGACAGTGCTCAGCGGCCAGAACTTTCAGTCGTCATGGTCACGGTCGAACCGGTTGCCAAACGCTCGGTTCGCAGAACGGTCGAAGCGGTCGGCACGCTGCACGGTTTCGAAGAAGTGACCATCAGCACCAAGGTCGAGGGGATCGTCCGTACCATCCGGCATGATGTCTCTGACCGGGTGGCTCCCAACGAAGTCCTTCTCGAAATCGACCCGACTAACTTCGAACTGGCGGTCAAGCAAGCGGAAAAGTCGCTCGCCGTGGAGCTGGCCAAGTTGGGCCTCAGTGAACCACCTGATACGACTTTCGAAGTGACGCTCGTGCCGCCTGTCGTGCAGGCCGTGGCGAAGCTCGACAATGCCAGGTCGAAAGTGGAACGCACCCGGGCACTCCATCTTCAAAAAGTCAGTACGGCCGAAGAACTCGCCGACCGCACCGCCGACGCCCGGATTGCCCAAGCGGAATACGACAGCCAGGTCCTGATTGCGAAAGGGGACGTGGCCACGATTCGCGTCAAACAGGAAGATCTGGCGGTGGCTCAGCAGGACCTGCGGGATGCGACGATCCGAGTCCCCACACCGACGCAAGCGGCACCCATTGCCGGCGAGAAAACGGAACATCCGACCTACGCAATCACCAAGCGGTCGGTCTCCGAAGGCAGCCTGGTCCGTTCCGGCACCGAGGTTTTTCACTTGGTCCTCGATCGGACTCTCAAGTTAAAAGCCGCGATTCCCGAACGCCACTCCAATGCTATCGAACTCGGGCAGACGGCGGAAATTTACACTGCTGCCTTTCCCCAACCTTTCACCGGCCACGTCACCCGCATCAACCCGGCAGTCGACCGCGACACGCGGACCTTCGAGGTCGAAGTCCAAGTCGCCAATCCGCGAAGTGAGCTGAAGCCCGGCAGCTTTGCCAAAGTGGCGATCATCACCCGCACCGATTCCGCGGCGACCACCGTGCCGCTCGAGTCATTGGTGAGCTTTGCCGGAGTCACGAAGATTTTTCTGATAGAGAACGGCAAAGCACGTGAAGTCAAAATCGTCCCGGGAAATCAGAGCACCGATTGGGTGGAAATCCGAGAACCGGCCCTGCCCGCTGGGGCGCAAGTGGTGACTAGCGGCCATGCGGCGCTGGCGGATGAGACGCCAATTAAAGTGCGCGAGAACGCTACGACCAATAAGAAGTGATGTTGATTGTTTCTACGAGAAGAAGAGTTTTAGCCACGGATTGACACGGATGAAACACGGATAAATGCAGTTCAAATGGAATTCGTTGCCGTATGGGGAATGGTGTGAGATTACATTTTGAAACCCAGTCCCAATTGGGACTTTAGGAATTTCGGGACTGTCACCATTCGATCCTGCAACTCAATCAGACGACAAATACGATGATCCCATCCGTGTTTCATCTGTGTTAATCCGTGGCTAAATCAACTGAATTCCAGACCCAGCATATTGCTCAGTAGGGCCTGCTGTTTGACGATCTACGCCCTCTTAGCCAAGCGCCCGACTCTGGAGAGTCGGGCTACAACATTCGAAATGAATTCGATTCATGTCGCTTTCTGAAATCTGTATCCGCCGCCCCGTGTTCACCTGGGTACTCGTCGCGGTCCCCGTGGTACTCGGAGCCGTGTCGTACTTCGAACTGGGCGTCGATCTCTTTCCACGAGTCGACTTCCCGGTCGTATCGGTCACCGCCACGCTGCCCGGGACCAGTGCCGAGGAAATGGAAAGCAGCGTCACCAAGCCGATTGAAGAGGCCATCAACACCGTCTCCGGGATTGACGAACTGCGTTCGACCGTGCGTGAGGGCGTCACAACTGTTGTCGTTCAATTCCTCTTGGAGAAAGACGGCAACGTCGGTGCGCAAGAGGTGCGCGACAAGGTGTCCTCGATCGTCAATCAGTTGCCCCAGGGGATGGATCCGCCGCTGATCAGTAAGTTCGATCTGGATGCCTCACCCATCATGACGATTGGGATTTCGGGCAAGCGCGATGTGCGCGAAGTGACGGAAATCGTCCGCAAACAGATTCAGGAACCTCTGCAAACCGTATCCGGCGTCGGAGCCGTCTTCCTCTCCGGCGGCCGCGTGCGGGCAATCAATATCATCGTCGACACCGATCGCCTGGCCGCGTATGGCTTGTCGATCGAAGACGTGAGACAAGCCCTGCTCACCCAAAACCTCGAAGTCCCCGGCGGCATCGTCCAACAGGGCAAGCGCGAACTCGTTTTGCGCACTTTGGGCCGCATCCAAACGTCCGCCGCCTTCAACGAGCTCATTCTGGCCAACCGCGAGAAATACCCGATCCGCCTGCGAGACGTCGGGCGGGCGGAAGATACTTTTGAAGAACCGCGCGGGTTGACTCGGCTCGACGGCCAGAACGCGGTCAGCTTGTTCGTCCAAAAGCAGTCGGGAACGAATACGGTCAAGATCTCGGATCTCGTTCAGGAGCGGCTGGCCGAACTGCAACCCACCCTGCCCGCCGACATCCACATCGAAATCATTCAGGACCAGTCCCGCTTCGTGCGCAAATCGATGGAAGAGGTCAAGTTTCACCTCTTACTGGCGGGCATTCTGGTCTCGGCCACAATCCTGTTGTTTATCCGCGACTGGCGAACCACAGTAATCGCGACGCTGGCCATTCCTACGTCGATCATTCCGACGTTTCTCTTCATGTATTACATGGGTTTTACGCTCAATAACATCACGATGCTGGCCTTGATTCTGGCGATTGGTATTGTGATTGATGACGCCGTGGTCGTGCATGAAAACATCTTCCGGCATATGGAGGAAGACGGCCTGGACGCGATGTCCGCCTCGCGGCTCGGGACGCAGGAAATTGCCCTGGCGGTGCTGGCCACCAGTTTGTCGCTGGTCGTCATCTTCCTGCCTGTCGCCTTCATGGGGGGCCTGGTCGGGCGGTTCTTCAGCAGCTTCGGGATGACGGTCGCGTTTGCCATCCTGATGAGTCTGTTCGTCTCCATGACGCTGACGCCGATGCTCTGTTCGCGGTTCTTGAAACTGGAGACTCAACACGTCATCGGAACCGAAAAGAGTCCGCTGCCGGCGTCGTCCAAATCGGGCTGGACCTACCAGGCCACCGACTGGCTCTACGGGAAGGCTTTGCAATGGGCGCTGGGCCATCGATTTGTCATGGTCGTGATTTGTGTGCTGGTCATCTTGTCGACGGGACCGATCGCCTCGCGCATGGGAGCCAACCTGGTCCCTCGTGACGATCAAAGCGAATTCCAGGTGACCTTCATTACCCCCGAAGGCTACACCCTGGAACGCACCAACCAGGTGATTACCGAGCTGGAACAGCGCTTGAGCAAGCTCCCCTCGGTCATCCATTACTTCACAACGATCGGCGAGAACAACGGCAACGCCGGCAAGGGTCAGGGGGACGTCACCCGCGGATCGATCTATCTCCGCCTGAAGGAGATTGACACGCGACAATACTCGCAATTCGATGTCATGCGCCGTGCGCGAGAAATCCTCGTCGAATATCCCGATCTGCGTTGTGCCGTCTCCGACGTCCAGGCCATTCAGCAGTCGGGCCAGGACTCGCGGATCTTCCAGATCAGCCTGCTGGGGCCGGATCTGGAGAAACTGGAACAGTATTCCAACGCCATCAAAACCCGCCTGCAGAAGGTGCAGGGACTGGTCGACATTGACTCGACCTTGTCGTTGCGGAAGCCGGAAGTCCAGGTCGATATCGACCGCGAGCGGGCCAGTGATTTCGGCATTCCCGTCCAGACGATCGCCACCACACTGAATGTGCTCGTCGGTGGCCAAGCCGTTTCGCGCTACAAAGAGGGAACCGAACAGTACGACATCTGGCTCCGCGCCGACCAGCAGTTTCGTGCGAATCCCCAACAACTCGATACGTTGACCATTCCCTCGCCGCGAGTCGGTTTGGTCCAGTTGAGCAACATCGCCAAACTGCACGAGGCGCGTGGCCCCAGCCAGATCGATCGCTTCAACCGACAACGCACAGTGACCCTGCTGGGTAATCCGGACAAAGTCTCGCTCAACGATGCCGTCAAGCAGGCGAAACTGGCGATCGACGATCTCCAACTACCGCCCCAATACGAAGTTCGGTTTGGCGGACAGGCGAAGACGCTCGGCGATACCGCGTACTACTTCATGGTGACGCTCGGGCTGAGCATTCTCTTCATGTACCTCATTCTCGCTGCCCAATTCGAGAGCTGGGTCCACCCGGTCAGCATCCTGGCGGCCCTGCCCGTGACAATTCCCTTCGGGCTGCTATCGCTGCTGCTGTTTCAGCAACCGATGGATCTGTATGCCATGTTCGGTCTGTTCATGCTGATTGGCATCGTCAAGAAGAACGGCATTCTGCAGGTCGACAAGACAAACGAACTGCGAACCGCGGGGATGGAACGCGATCCGGCGATCTTGCTGGCCAATCACACACGGTTGCGACCGATCCTCATGACGACGGTCATGCTGATTGCAGCAATGATACCGATTGCACTCGGTCAGGGTCCTGGTTCAGGAGCTCGCGCCAGCATGGCAAAAGTCATCATTGGCGGGCAAATGTTGAGTTTACTGTTAGCGTTACTGGTGACACCGGTGACATATTCCTTGTTTGATTCCTTCGGCAACTTGTTTCGCCGGAAGAAGTTAGCCTAAGGATTGATCGCTGCAATCGGAACCCCAACCACAACGTGTGTGACCCGCTTCCGCTTGACAGCCATCCCTTTACCGCGCAGAGTTATAGAGATACGGCGTAACTGACAACGTAAGCTGCGGGAATTCTCCCCCGGAAATTATTCCACTGTCGAACGCTGCGGTTCGAGCGCTGACTTCTGAATATGATTCGGAAGCGGAGCCCAAAGCCAACGCAACCACCACAGATCGTTGATCCGGCAGGGAAGCTGAGATTTTCGGGGGGTTGTGACCGGAGGACTCAGGAGGCATTTCGCAGTACGTCAGATTACGTCCCACGACCCGTGGAAGGTTGTTAATAGATGTTGGCTCAATTGATTCCCCAAGATGGCGGACAGCCGATCACGATTGATCGCGACTTGACGCTTGTGGGTCGAAATCGCCACGTCTGTGATTTGCATCTCAACCATAGCAGCGTTTCGAAGATTCACTGCCTGATCGTCAAAACGGACGGCCTGCTCTTCATTCGAGACCTCGGCAGCAGCAACGGCACGCGGGTCAATGGTCAGCGGGTAACGCGAGGAGCCCTGTTGCCGGGAGACCAATTGGCCTTCGCCAATCTGAAATTCAAGATTTATCTCGGCCCCGACAAACCGCAGCGCCGCAACGATCAGACAGAAGTGATCCCGGCCGCAGACAGGTTGTTGAAGAAGAAGGCCCCTCCCAAGGTCGGCAGCCAGTCCTCAATGAGCCGCCCGTCACGCAAACCAGCGCGTGCTCCCGCGCCGGCTCAGGTGGAAAGCGAAAGCGACGTCCGCATACTGACGGAGTCGGAAGACGACATCGAAATCATTGAATGAAAGTCGTTGATCGCTCCGCGATCGAAACGCGCTCGTAGTAGCAGCCAACAAGCATCCCTACGAATTTCAGTCGCCGGGCGCCAGCCCACGGGTGGAGTGTTGTGCGAGATTGACTTCTCCAAACGAGCCGACCTGGACGCTGGCGCGTGGCGACCGATCTTCGAATGTGATGGCATCCGGAAACTGCGAGCGCGTTTCGATCGCGGAGCGATCAACGACTTTCACGCAACCGTCCGCAGTTCCAGCTCGGCCGTGCTGACGGCCACGATCGCAATGCCAAACTTATCAGCGAGGCGGATCACCTCATCCTGATCCAGAATGATGGTTTTTTCGCACTCAATCGCGAGCACCTTGCCGCCGCATTCGTACATCGTCTGCAGCGTTTGCGGACCGATGGTGGGGACGTCAAAACGCATATCCTGCTGTGGCTTAGCCACCTTGATCACGGTGAACCCCGTTGCGCGGAGTTCTCCTGCTCGTCGAATGCACCGATCTGTGCCCTCGATCGCCTCAACAGCAATCACGGCCGTGTCCTTGATGATGACACTCTGACCGACATCCAGCCGCCCCATTTCCTTCGCCAGTTCCCAGCCGAAGCGGATATCTTTCCACTGTGAGGTCGACGGCTTCTTGCGTGTCAAAAAGCCGTGCTTGACCAGCAGATTCGGGCAGAAATCGAGGGCCGAGCCAAACTTGATTCCTTCGTTTTCGAATTCTTGAATGACTGCCATAAGAAGTGTGTCGTCCTTTTTGTCTCGAGCCGCATGACGATACCACATCCGGATCGCATGCCAGTCCGGCAGCATCCTCAACAACCGAAAGGGGTGAAACAAGATCGTCTTTTCGATCTTGCCCGCCATGACTGCCTGAGTGATTCCCGCCCGGCGAAATGCCCGAATCGGCCGGCCCAGCCAGCCTAATGGGGTCGTTTCGTAATGATCACAGAGACCCGCCAAGTCCGGCGAAGCCATGTCGCGAACGCCGACGCCACAGACGTAATGCCCCTGCTCACGAGCCGCCTTCGCAAACATGATCGGAAACTGCCCGGCGCCCGCCAGTAATCCGAGACGCAACGGGGCCACCCGAGCCGGCTGCTCAGCAGGCGAAGTCATCGGGAGTGTGATTGGTCCGTCCATTTATCGGCCCGTAGCCTGACTCTCCAGAGTCGGGCGAATTTGCCCACGAAGCAGCGTCGCCCG
>JAQGHS010000880.1 GCA_028291605.1 Planctomycetaceae bacterium
TAGCCGACATAGCCAGGTGGGGCGCCTATCAGTCGCTGGTCGGCATGCTCAGCCGAGAATTCAGACATATCGAATCTTATGTAGGCAGTCTCGTCACCAAAGAGCAGGCTCGTGATGGTCTTCGCGAGTTCTGTTTTGCCGGTGCCTGTCGGGCCAGCCAGGAACGCAACGCCCCTGGGGCGGCCGGTGGTTGATGAGCGACCGACACCAGTGACTGCCCGCTTGATAATGTCGAGCATGTGTACGACGGCGTGATCCTGCCCCTTGACCCGTCCACGAATGAAGGCGTCTGCGGAGGCAATTTTGGCTCGATCAATCATGCGCCACGGATCTTCAGTGATGCCCACCTTGTACCTTCTCACGGCGTCCGCGACGTCACCGATCCGCAAGCTTTCACTTCGGCCCAGCTGGGCAATCGAATGCATATCGGAGAGCAAGAGACCATCTGTCAGGTTGACGAAGGCATCCGCGTGTTTGGCCAGTTCGGAAGGCGCTGCATCACCATGACCGGGGAGTGCGCGAAGTAAGATCGGCGCCAAAGCCTTTCGGGTTCTGCTGTCGGGAACGGAGATCGGAATGGTGCGGAGCTTCGGATTGTCCACGGTCAGGAAATCTGGAAGATCGGCATCTCTTTCGGTGATCCAGATGATAGTATTGTAGAATGCCTTCCTCGCTGGCCCGGCGGGACGAGCCTTGGCGGAGTGTGAGAGAATTTGAACACGAGTGAACAATGCGTGCTCGGCAGCAGTGAGGACATCGGACCGGTTCACCAGTCGTGAGGCAAAGTCGACGATGAGAGCGGCAGGCTCACCCGTTGACGAAACAAACGCACTCAAAAGTCCTGTCAGGGCTTCGATCCCCATGCCGGACGGATTATCGCTTCCCAAGCCGGTTCGAGCCATGGCCTCGGAAACCTGGTTCGGGTCGAACGTGCCGGGAATCGTGAAGCCGCCCATCGGGGTGAACTGAAGGACGTCCTGATATCCGTAGGACTTGAGTTCGTTGAGAAGACATACGGAGAGGGGAAGAGGCGCGATGTTGCCGTCACCAAGGCGGTAGGCTTGGAGATCTCGGACATTACCGGACAAGACGAACTGGGTTTTCAATGGCAGGTAGCGAACCAGGTCTCGCAACCAACGAGGATTTGTTTCCACGAACGGTTAGTCACTTTCAGTCTTCGGCAATCGAGATAAGGTCGATATTTAGGAGCCTCTTAAACGCGAAGATGCAACTAATCGAAGGTGAATGCGAGTGCATTTAACAGTCACGCACAACCTTTGGATTCGTGGGTAGCGGAAAGGCAGTTAAACGGCCAGTTACGCCCATGCCTTGTTGGTCGCGTGTGAGAAGAGCGATTGAGCAAAGCTCTCACTGTCATTCGCGTGCACAGGCACGGTAATTGAAACCTGACGATCGAAAATAAGGTGGCCAATCTCGTGATAGAATACATCGGTGGACCTCGGATCGACGATGACCATATTCAGTTCTTCTGAGCAGTATCCATTGCCACGGTGCGATCCCGATTTTTGAACCTTAGATTAAAGCCTCGTTCAGCGAACGGAAACGCAAGAATTTTCAACATCTCGTCGAACTCCTGTAGACCCCGTCCCAATTGATATACGTATTTAGGATTATTTGTTGACGCGAAATCAAAATAAAGAAACTTGAGGACGAGCTGATCGCAGGCTGTTGAATTGATTTTGCTTGCGGGCCATCGCGGGGGCGATTTGAACGGGATGGGTTTTAGCCGCTACATCGGGCCGATGGTTGTTGGTATCCTGCTCATAGGACTCTTTGGCTTTCTGCTGTTTTACGAGCATCTCTTCGTTTTAGGAACAGAGGCCGTCCCCGCGTTGGATCGTGACGTGCAGACCAACCTGTATGAAACTGCTGTCGCGAGCATCGTCGATCAATCCAACTATTTTTCAATCTGGGCATTAGGGCTAATTGCTGCTGGCTGGTTCGTATTAGTGCACGAGGGGAAAGGATCGCACACTCCTCGATATATGTTCGTAGCGGTTTGTACAGCGGCTCTTCTGACCCTGTATTTTGGGCAATTATTACATCAGTCGGTGAGCATCGATATCCGAGACGGACAAGATCCACTATTCGACCCCGTCATATGGTCACTCGCATCCAGGCAGTATTGGTGCGTTGTTGCCGCGGCGGTAATTCTGGCAGCCGCGATAATCTGGAGGCACGCGAGAGGGGATGTTAGGTAAAGTCCTGTTCGCGATCATGGTTGCCATCGGTAGCCCGGCGATCGCTAGCGATTTGATTGTGAAAATTAGCATACCCGGTGACGGCGCTATCCGTATCCAGAGGTTTGAGACCACTTTTGTGGCGAGCGACCAGTTCGCTGGCCTCTTCAACGATAGTTTGATGCTCAGCCCAGGTCAGTACCGTTTTCAGGCGTTTCCAGAGAGCCAGCCAAAGCGTTCGCTTCTCTTTTTCGACGTAGATGTTGCCGAGGACGGCGTCGTTGCCAAGCTTGAAAACCGGGCTCGCGTGGCGTCCTTGGTCCACGGCGGCGAACGGGTATGGGTCGCGAGAGTTGAACCGGTCATAGACACCGGCACGACCGTTACGACCATTTCGTTGAGTAATCTGGATGGCATTGCACTGAAGAATAGCAATCTTCTCCCTTTCACTGAAAGCACCGCCTGGTCTGAAAAGTCCTTCCAAGGAAATGGAAGGCGCAAAGTGAATGTCACGTCGTCCCCGGAAGGAGCCGAAATTTGGCTCAATGGAAAGAAGCAATCTTTCAGGACGAACAAGGCTTTCTTCGTTCCGGCGGACGATATCATGAAAGCGAGAGATAGTTTGGTCATTCGCAAGCCCGGATACGCGAACGTGATTGTCCCTCTCGCCGCGGACGGCGAACCGATCGACTTGAACCTCTCACTGACGAAGGCCGAATAATGCTCAGACTCATGATTCTTGCGGCGTTGTTCCTCCCAATCCCGCCTTTGGCAGCTTTCGCCGAGCCAATGAAGTTCAATTATTCTGGTAACGGCGGGAACTGCGATGACTGTGAATTCTTAGTCGCGAAGGGGGACATTACGCCATCCACCGTTGACGAATTTCGGGCGCTCGACGTCCGAAATCTCCAGGTGATGTTGGATTCCAAGGGCGGAAATCTGCTCGGAGCAATCGCACTAGGAAACGAATTTAGGAGGAGGAATATCCGAGTTACCGTAGGTGACACCTCTCCGCGCACTGATGGAAGCGGGATGGAGGAAATTGCCGGAACCTGTGAATCGGCTTGCGTTTACGCCTTTTTTGGCGGCTCTCGGCGCGAAGTTAGGCCAGGGTCCAAGATCGGCATCCACGCACTCGCCGCGCCGTCTAATATAACTGGCTTGGATCCCGTCTACACGGAAGCCGAGATCACAAACGTCCAAATTCAGGTTGGCGTTGTACTCGAATTCACGCAACGGATGGGCGTTGACCCAATCGTCGTTCAATGGGCG
>JAQGHS010000891.1 GCA_028291605.1 Planctomycetaceae bacterium
CATTTCTGCGTGTCCTTTGTGACCTTCTGTTCCAATCGTATTTTTTAACAGAAGGTCACAAAGGACACGAAGATCAATAGTTCGACTCGGTGATGGATTTAGGTCTTAGTTTGCCTGTTGCTTCCTGCCTTGTAGTCTATTTCTGCTGACTGAGGCGTTTGGCGGCAAGCCATTTCCCCAGCGTGTTGCTGATGCGGACGAGAATATCAGGCTCGAGCGTTTCAGCCCGGACGGCATCGGGAAAGCCCAATGGCCCCAAGACTTCGTCGACTTCGGCCTTGGTCATTTCTTTGCTGTACATCCCGATCAATGTGCTACGGAGATGTTTGCGACGTTGTGTGAAAATGCGGCGAATGAAGTCGTGAAAGAAGTCGCGATCTTCAATTTGCTCTTGCCGCTTCGTGTCACGAATCAGGCCGACCACCGCCGAATCGATCGTCGGTCGCGGCCAGAATACGCCAGGGCCGAACTTCTTCAGTAAGCGGACACGGGCCTGAGACTGCAAATACACCGACAGAGCGCCGTAGCCATCTTCACCGGGAAGGGCCCGCATCTTGTCGCCCAATTCCCATTGAATCGTGACGACCATCGAGACCCATGGCAGATCGCTGGCGACCAGATTGGTAATGACGGGTGTCGCGACGCAATACGGCAGATTGGCCACCAACTTCAACCGGCTGTTGGGGATGGCGGCCAGTTTGGCTCGCACGACATCCAGCACTTCCGGAGCAAAGTTGTTCTTGTTTTTCAGGGCGTCGCAGTGCAGCAGCGTGACGTTGTCTCGCCCGGCCACCGCTTCTTGGGCCATGGCATACATGTTCTTGTCGATCTCGACCGACACCACAGCACCGGCGCGGACGGATAGGAAGGCACTCATGCCACCGGTTCCGGCACCGACTTCCAGGACCACATCGTGCGGCTCGAGGTCGGCCGTCTCCACGATGTAGGAGATCAGATTGAGATCAATCAGGAAATTCTGGCCGAGGTCATGCCGGGGATGGAGTCCATTCTTTTCGAACATCTCCATCAAATGCGTACGAGTCTGGCGAACAACTTCTCTCATAGGTTCGAGCGGCAATTTCGTCCTGGAGCGTCACTCCGGACGACCTCAATTCTCTGCCGCGGGCACTCTCACGGGGAGAGTTGTAAAAAGGGTCCGCCAACAGTCATCCGATTTTACGGCAGGAGGGGGTTGCTTTCAACTCGGTTGCTGTAGCTTGACTCTCCAGAGTCGAGCAAACTTCGCGAATCAACGACTCACGATTTCGCGTCGACAGCCGTGGTTGAGTGCTTAGAGCCGGTGGGTTAGTAGGCATTCTCCCGACTCTGGAGAGTCAGGCTAAGACAGCCTTAACTCGCTCCACTGTCACAGGTTGAATCAATCCGCGTTCGGTAATAATCGCGGCAATGAGTTCCGCCGGGGTCACATCGAACGCCGGGTTGTAGACATTCACTCCGTCCGGCGCCGTCTGTTTTCCGAAGCCATGGGTGATTTCGCGCGAAGACCGCTGTTCAATGGGGATCTCAGCGCCCGTGGCCAGGGTGAGATCAAAAGTGCTCGTCGGGGCGGCCACGTAGAAGGGAATCCCGTGGGCTTTCGCCAGTAAGGCGACAGAATAGGTACCGATCTTGTTTGCCGCATCACCATTCGAAGTGATCCGGTCGGCTCCCACGATGACGGCCTGGACTCGTCCTTCGTGCATGACCCAGCCCGCCATGTTGTCACAGATCAGGGTCACGGGAACCCCGCGCTGCTGCAATTCCCATGCAGTCAGTCGAGCTCCCTGCAACAGCGGTCGCGTCTCGTCGGCATAGACCTGCAGTGTCTTCCCTTGTGCTGCGGCTGCGAAGATGACTGCCAACGCGGTGCCGTCTCCGGCAGTGGCCAGACCGCCCGCGTTGCAGTGCGTGAGGACTCCCTGTCCGTCTTTCAACAGGGCCGCACCATGTCGACCGATCGCCGCACACATTTCGCGGTCTTCCACTTCAATCGCTCGGGCCTCTTCCAACAACCGGTCGAGCAACTCAGTTGTTGAGAGGCTGGGAGATTGAGGAACGACTCGTCGCATCCGATCGAGCGCCCAGAACAGATTCACGGCTGTCGGCCGGCTGGTCGCGAGGTAGTCCGCAACCTCGGTCACTTTGGCGTCGAATTCGGCACGCGGCAAGGTCACCGATGCTTGCAGTCCGATCACCAGTCCATAGGCGGCGGCACAACCGATGGCCGGTGCTCCGCGGACGCGCAGGGAACGAATCGCTTCAAAGACTTTGGCGACTTGATCGAGTTCAATCTCGAGGTATTCGACAGGCAACAGGGTCTGATCAATCAACCGCAGTGTGCCCGAGGCGTCGCCTTGCCAGGTCATCGTGGCGGGGTATTCTCGGACTTGTTGAGCAGCGGACATGGTGTGGTCTTTGGTATTGCGAGTTGGATGGTCTTGGTCAGTGATGCGACGCGTTGCCTCGTCACAAGTTTAAGGGGCGTGAGACCAATGAAACAGTCTGATGAGCCCCGTGCCCGACGCTGCCAGCGTCGGAGAACAGACGCTAGCAGCGTCTGTCACGGGGCCTAACCCTTCACCTTGTACCCGATTTCCTCTAACAACTGCCGCACGCGTTCCAGGTGCGTCCCCTGAATCTCCAGCTCTTCGCCCTCAATCGTCCCGCCGGCTCCGATGGACGTCTTCAGCTTCGTGAGCAACGCGGGCAAATCATTCCCCGCCGCCGACAATCCACGGACAACAGTCACCAGCTTCCCCTTCTTCCGCTTCTCCGTGGAGAGGCGCGCGGTTTGCTGTTTTGGGGGAATCAAGGTGCTCGGCGGAGCGAGTGGCGGACACTTGCATTCCGTCTCCAGACGATCACAGCGTTCACAGCGCGGGGGACGGTCATAGACGGTCCCTGCCAATAGGCCCATTTTAAAAAGTCTCTTCAAGGTTGCGAAGTTGCATCAAAGCTCAATGTCTTAAGCTAATCGATCAGGCCGATTCGGGCGAGTGCGAATATCACGGCGGGGCTGCAGTCTGGGTAGACTTTGCCGCCTGCAACGCTCGGGCTGTCAAGAATTTACGACGAGAGAACCGATGAAGGAATGTTAAGGTAACATCGGCACAACCGATAGATTCAGTGTGTTCGTTGATTTCCAGATAATCGCTGCTTGCGGTGTCTGATCGGCAGTTGTTGTTGTTTCGCCACATCGGCAGAAAATCGGGCCTCGTTTTATAGGGTAGGCTACCTGCGTCGTTCGTGAAGATAAGTTCACGGACCTTCTGACCCGAATTTTCCTCTTGCGCGATGTACCGTCACACTTCATGCAAACCACCGCACGACAAGCCGAAACTTGCCGAGCCAGTCACAGAATCTGGACATGCTGGGTGGTCTGGTGCGCTCTGTGCGCCCCATGCTTCGCTCAGAAGTCGGATTCCCCCGCAACGCTGGGACCGATTCTGATCGATCCCGTGGGAACTGAGCAGAGTGTCGACGCCAGCGAGTCGTTCATCACGGTGCCGCAGGTCGGACCGCAATTACCGGAACCTACCGATTTTACTCCGCGCCCTAATGTTCCCAGTCAACCAGTTTCGCCTGGCGGAGCGCCCGAGTTCTACGACCCCGTCTGGGACTACGCGACCGAACCGAATTCCGGCCCCAGTCGCAAGGCGACGATGCCGCCCGATTACTGGGTGATCAGCTCGCGCAATTGTCCTCAGGCTGGCAGTCCCTGCACTGCCGATCAAAACACCCAGTACTATTACTTCGGTCCCACCGGCAAAGGGGGTCTGCGGAACCCCGCCGATTTTTACTCGACATTACGCCCCGATGTGCCGGTTTGCATTCTGGTCCACGGCAGCTTGGTCGGATGGGATCAGATGCTGACCGACGGACACCAAACGTACGAATGGTTGAAGAAGGCCCAACCGAACACGCCGTTTCGACTGGTCCTCATGACTTGGCCCAGCGAACGTCCCTTACTCCTGGTTGCGCCTGTCGATTTCACGCTGCTGGGGCGCCGCAGTGCTTATAACGGTTTCTATCTGGCGCGTGTCCTGTCAAAAATGCCGACGGAGACCTCGGTCAGCATGATCGGCCATAGTCACGGGGCTCGCATGGTCACGTCGGCCTTGCATCTGACCGGCGGCGGCGATGCGTACGGCTATCGTCTGGAGACCCGTGCGACACCCTGGCCACGCATGCGAGCGATGACCGCTGCCGCGGCCCTGGATCACAATTGGCTTGATCCGGATGAACGGTATGGACATGCTCTCGACAATGTCGAAAGTTTTGTGAACCTGCGAAATCGCAACGATTTCGCCCTGCGGTTGTATTTATTGCAAGTGCCACTCAGCCGTGAGTCATTGGGTCGAGTGGGATTTAACGCGCGGGATCAGCAGTTGCTGGGTGCCAATTATACGAAGGTCCGTGATGTGGAAGTGTCGCCGATTCTGGGAGCTCGGCATGTCTGGCCGTGGTTCTACAGTCAACCGGGACTGGCTCGCACCCTGGCTCCGTACCTGTTCTTCCAGGAGGATGTCCCGCCGTCACTGGTGTTGAAGCCGAACAAACGACGCCCGTTTGGTTCGCAGCCGGCCCAGGTGATTACCGAAGTTCCGCCGCAGCTGCAGCGGACTTCAGACGCCAGCAACGCGACCTTGGTCCGTGGCACGGCTCCGTCGAGGCCCACCTCACCTCCACAGGGCGAGACGACCATTAATTCCGAAACAGGCCGAACCTCCCCCAGTCCCTCTGCGGTTCGAGTATTCAACTCGCCGTTGTCGAGGACGCCGCGGAAGTAGTATGTTGGTCTCAAGACGTGTAGCCGCTGAGGTAACTTCATAAAGAGATCAGAAATGCCACTCCCTTCCGGTCACGCAATTAGAGTCATCCCGGAGGGATGCCAGCTAATAGCCGGTGGTTGAGGAGCGGAGCGACGACACCACCGGTCTAGTTGCCCCGGCCGCACGCATCCTGAAGGGATGCCAGAGGGAATTGCCTGTCGATTGAAATTAAGTGGAACAGCCGCCATGCCTTCGACACATCTCAGCTTACACTACCATCTCATATTCGGAACGAAGTACCGTGAGGCGTCAATTGGCGCCGATTGGCAAGATCGCCTTCATGAGTATTTGGGTGGGATAATCAATTCCCTCGGCGGTTTTCCTGAAATAGTCGGAGGCGTTGCTGATCACGTCCATTTGCTTGTGCGCCTCAAGGCGACACATTGTCTCGCGGATGTCTTACGTGAATTGAAAAAAGTCGCTTCAAGCTGGGTGCATGACGAAATTGGTTTGCGTCAATTTGCCTGGCAAGAGGGTTACGCGGCATTCACCGTGAGTCCAAATTCACGGGATGGAGTGCGAACATACATTGCAAATCAGGTAGAACATCATCGCGTGAAATCGTTTCGAGAAGAGTTGATCGAGATGCTCGAGAGAGCCGGAGTCGAGTATGATCCGAAATACCTCGACTAGGCCTTCTGCGATCCCTCCGGGATCGAGTTCCAATTGAGATGTGTTCCGGTGGTGTCGTCACTGCGCTCCTCAACCACCGGCTATTAGCTGGCATCCCTCAGGGATGCTGGATCATCCTGTAGTCGGACGCTGATATCCCGTTCTACCTCGTCTATTGAAGAGATTCTGCATGACAGCCCCCGTTGCCCTCGTCTTAGCCGCTGGCAAGAGTACCCGGATGAAATCCGTGGTGCCGAAGGTGTTGCATCCGGTTTGCGGTCGGCCCATGATCGACTACGTCCTGGATGCGGCTCGCGAGGCCGGCGTCGGACGAATCGTGGCGATTGTCGGGCACGCGGCCGATCAGGTGCGAGCTGCCCTGGCGGGACAGCCTGACGTCGAATTCGCCGTCCAGGCGGAGCAAAAAGGGACCGGCCACGCGGTCATGATGTGCCGCGATGCACTGCGTTCGCACGATGGTGCCGTGATGATTCTGACGGGTGACGCCCCGCTGATGCGCAGCAGCTCGTTCGCGGGTTTGCTGCAGGATTATCAACAGCAACAGGCCGCGTGTGTGATTGGGACCGCGAATACTGCCAACAACTTCGGCCTCGGTCGCATCGTCCGGGATGCGGCGGGGATATTTCAAAAAATCGTCGAAGAGAAGGACGCGACGCCCGAAGAACGGAAAATCACCGAAATCAACGTGGGATGCTATGTCTTCGACTGTAAGTCGCTGCTGGGGGCCCTCGATCAACTCCAACCGAACAACAAGCAGGGCGAGTACTATCTGACCGATTGCTGCGGGATTCTCAAATCGCAGGGAGCTACGGTGATTGCCAGCCCGCGGTTGGATATTTCTGAAGCACTGGGGGTCAACACCCGCCAACAACTGGCCGAGGTGACTCAGCACATGCAGCGCGTGGCCCTGGCCCGCTATATGGCTGAGGGGGTGACGATTGTTTGCCCGGAACAGACGATGATCGACCCCCGGGCGACGATTGGTTCCGATACGGTCATTCACCCATTTACGACGATTTCCGGCGCCGCCCGGATCGGATCGAATTGCCAGATTGGCCCGCACTCGGTCATTGAAGGGACTGCGGTCGTACCCGATGGAGCGACCGTGAAGCCATTCACCGTGGTGCA
>JAQGHS010000894.1 GCA_028291605.1 Planctomycetaceae bacterium
GTGACGTGTAGTTCCGTCGCAGAGCAGGGCGTGGATGGATCAATGGGTGCGGACGGAGAATTCATAAGGAAAGGGCGAGGTCTGCAGAGCGATTCACGTCTATCGGCGATTAGATTGGAAGCTTGACTTTGGCGATCAGCATATCAATCACACGATCGGGCGTCATCCCCTCGGAATTCGCTTGGAACGTCGTGACGATGCGGTGCCTGAGCACGGGATGAGCCACCGATTTGATATCGTCGGTTGTAACATGAAAACGGCCATTGAGGAGAGCTCTCGCCTTACCCCCCAGGATGAGGTATTGACCCGCGCGCGGGCCGGCTCCCCAACTGATGTATTGTTTTACGAAACTGTAGGCTTCCTCTTCATCGGGCCGTGTCGCTCGCACGAGATCTCGGGCATAGACAAAAACATGATCAGGAACCGGGACCTTGCGCACGACTTCCTGCAATGCCAGGATTTGACGTCCCGTCAACGCGGTCGTCAGTTTGGGTTCTTCTCCGCTGGTGGTCTGCTTGAGGATGCGTAACTCTTCGGCGGCTGTGGGGTACTTCAACACCAGGTTGAACATGAAGCGATCGAGCTGCGCTTCGGGCAGGGGGTAGGTCCCTTCCTGTTCGATCGGATTCTGCGTGGCCAGCACGAAGAACGGCAGCGGCAGGCGATAGGTATTGGCACCCGCGGTGACGTGTCGTTCCTGCATGGCTTCCAGGAGGGCGGCTTGCGTCTTGGGTGGAGTCCGGTTGATTTCGTCAGCCAGCAAGATGTTGGTAAAAAGTGGCCCCTGCATGAATTGGAAGGAACGGCGGCCCGTTTCCGGATCGTCCTGCAGGATGTCCGTACCGGTAATGTCGGCGGGCATCAAGTCTGGCGTGAACTGAATACGCCGGAACGACAATTGCAAAATCTTCGAAATCGTGCTGACGAGCAGCGTCTTGGCCAGACCCGGCACGCCCACCAGCAGACAATGTCCACGACAAAACATGGCGACCAGGAGATCGTCAATAATGTGATGTTGGCCGATGATAACCTTGGCGATCTCCTCCTGCATTCGAGAATATGCCGTGGCCAGCCCCTTGATGGCTTGGGCCTCGCGTTCCCGCGCTTCGCCTTCGGACTGAACCGGTTCTGGATCTTCCAGTGCGTCTGACATGATCTGGAATCGTATTTCGCAAAGTTGAGGAGATGGTCGAGAACGGGTTCGCGCGCGGCCGAAAAGCCACGGCGACTGTGCAGTTCATTCTATATCCCACCTTGTCCAAACACACGCATCAGGGGACAATATGAAGGCTTGAGGTCAGTATTGAATGCCGCTTTTCAGATACGAGAAGGTGAGCCGGGTGCCGTGAGGCCCCGGACTCGTGAGCGGCACGGCGCTTAGCCGCCGCTTTGCAACGTTGTTGACATAAAGAACTGGTGGCTAGCGCCATGCCGCTCCCACCACGCGGATTCGCCAAAGGTCATTGGGAAAGTTGACTGGATATGATGCTACGATTTCCGCCCGCCCTGCGGAGCCTGTGTGCCGTCTGGTTACTGATTGGATTGGCGGGGCCGCTGTGGGCTCAGGCTCCTCGTGTAAAACAACTGCACGAGACTTTGCTGTTGGACATCGACAACGCCGCGACCAAAAAATTTGCCACCGTACAGACGCATCTGCGAGTCGGGCAGTTGCCGGAAGCAATTGAATTGCTCCGCAGCATCAGCGACGTTCACGTCGGAAAGCTGGTCGCCACTACGCCCGGACGCTACGTCAACGTGCAGAACTACGTCCAGATGCTGGCAGCCGGATTGCCACCTGAGGGCTTGCGAATCTATCGCCAGCAACTCGATCCTGTCCTGAAGCCAAGCTTCGAAACCGGACGTGATACGAACGACGAAACGTTACTCCTCAAGGTTTTGCAGCAGGGGTATTGCTGCAGCTTCGCCGACGATGCCTTGTTACTGCTGGGAGATCGGGCCTGGGACGCCGGTGATGTCTGGCGAGCCCGCAGCTACTGGGAACAGATTCTCCCACCGCCGCGCCCCAAGGCACTGGGGGAACCCGTCGTCTGGCTGGCTTATCCCGACAGCGATCTCGACCTGGGATTGATCCTCGCCCGCCTGATCCTATGCACGATCCAGTCCGGGGATCGTCTCGAAGTCCAACGTGAGATCGCCGGTTTTGCCGAGCGCTACCCCAATGCTGAAGGCCACCTGGCAGGCCGCCAGGGAAACCTGTCGAAGATTCTTAAAGACGTCGCCACAGAAGCCGAAAACCGGCCCGTGCCAGTGCAAACGAATGTCGTTGAGACTTTCGCTGGTAGTCCGCAGCGATATCACATTGATTCCCAGGCCGCCGAGCTGGGATCGCTCCGCTGGCAGGCCAGCCTGCGACCGTTCGGCGAAGAACAACGCCGCGGATTTCAACCGGGATCCATCGGAGGCTTGTGCTACTTTCCGGTCGTCTATGGTGATTTGGTACTGGTCAATGACGACGAGCACATCTATGGGTATCGGTTGTCAACAGGCCAACCGGCTTGGTCCGATGATATCACTGACGCGCGGATCTATATCAGCGAATTCTCCAATCGCGAAAACGCCAATGTGCCGCGTCCCTTGGGAGAAGGCCCCGTTGGCAACATTGGGCTGCCACGCTTTACCATGACCGTCGCCGACGGGCGGCTGTATGCGCGCATGGGCTCCGTGCAACCTTACAGCAATGAGCGTTCCGGGCTTCTCGTCTGCATCGACCTGGCCCACGGCGAAGGGAAACTCGTCTGGGAAACATTCGCGTCCACAATTGAACCCGAAGCCGGCGGTTGGAACTTTGAAGGCTCGCCGCTGGTTGTCGGCAGCCGAGTCTATGTCGGCATGCGCCGCTTGAATCCGCAGCCCCAGTCCAATGTCGCCTGTTTCGACAGCCTGACGGGAAAACTGATCTGGAATCGCAAGCTGTGCGTAGGCCAGACGAACCCAAACTTCACCGAATTTGATGTCAATCAGCACTTGCTGACCTGGGGTGAGGGAACGCTGTACTACACCACACACATGGGAGCCGTGGCCGCTCTCGATCCGCGCGCGGGTACTATCAAGTGGATCGTGTCTTATCCGCGCGTCGAGGACACCAAACTGCGGCATGAATTCGCCGCGCGTCTGCAACGGGGGCCGCTACCAGCCGTGTTTGCCGACGGGACGCTGTATGTGGCCCCCATCGATTCCGATGAACTGATGGCATTTGATGCCGAGACGGGATTATTGAAATGGAAACGCTCATTTAACAGCCCGATTCAGGCACTGCTGGGCGTTTCTAAAGGGATGGTGTTCGCATCGGGGGCCGAATTGTGGGGCGTCGCCACGGACTCGGGAAAAGTCCTGTGGAAAATCGGCGATCCTGATCCGGAATCGCACGGCTTCGGCCGCGGGCTGCTCGTGGAAGACACGATCTACTGGCCCACTCACGAAGAGATATTTGTAGTCGATCAGACCACCGGCGCCATTCAACAACGGATGCCGTTGTTTGCCATGCATGGGCAGTACGGGGGCAACCTCCTGCTGACGGAACATCATCTGCTGGTCGCTCAACCCAATCGTCTGGCGGTCTTCACTGATCATGGTCCGGCACCGCAGCGATCGAAAAAACCGAAGCCGGAATACACGCGTCGCAAGGCTCCCGCGGCGCGAGCTTGGACGTTGGCCCGTGAAGCCGTGGAAGCGCAAGATTGGGGCAAGGCTGCAGATCAGTTTCAAGCTGCCAGTCGGTTGGCTCGACCGGGCGATGAGTGGATGGGCCGACCGTTGGCTGCAGAAGCCTCAGACCGTGAGCTCGACGCGCGACTCCGACAAGCCTAGCAGCTAACGCAGACCGACGCCACCGCAGCCCCCAAAATGCTTGACCTGACATTCGACGCGTTAGCAAATCGAGAGCATTTGATCGCTAAATCTGATGCAGGGCAGAAAAGCCAGGTCGATCAGAAGTACCAACTCGTCGGCTTACGTACTGCGGGACAATTCAATTCACAAATTCAGAAACCTCTCTCTGCGCCAACGGGGATGATCACCTGGATTACCGAACAACTCACGGCCAGGGCCGCCACTGCCGCCTCGGCAAACTTTGCAGGCCCATTGGCGATTGTGGAGCGGACTTCGGAGTATCACGATGTCTCTCGTCGAACCATCACTGCCCGACGCACGCCAATGCTGGAAGAGTCTGCGATCGGCCCGGCAATATCCTCGGCCGAGCAGCTTCTCAAAGGCCAGCCGGTTGAAGCGTTGAAGAGGCTGCGGGAACTGTCCGGTGTCGTCGAGACCAATGACGAGCGGGTTCGCGTGTGGTGCGGAATTGCCCGCAGTTTGGAATCGCAGCAGGCTTGGACTTCAGCAGCGACAGCCTGGAAACAGGCCGCCCGCGTTGGGCCGGCGAACCAGTTGGTCCCAGATCGTGATCGGCAGGTCCCGATCGGCGAGTTGGTTCGAGAACGACTGGAACAACCACAGTATCTCGCCCAGAGCGTGCTGACGGCGAATGTTGCGTATCCGTGGCCATTGCGGCGACACTGGGAACTCAGTTGCGCGCCGGCTAGCCATGCTGTCTATCCCCTCGGAGTTCCGCCGTCGATTGCCGCCGCCTGTGTTCTGGTCAATCGCCCGCAACTCACCTGTATCAACCTGATCGACGGCATACCGCGCTGGGAGCTTGCGTTGTCTCATCCAGTGCAGTGGGCAAGTTTCGCCGCCGAAAAGTTGATCCTGGGGACTGAGGTTGAAGTCCGGGCCGTCTCGGTCACCGATGGCGAGACCATTTGGGGGCACAGGGTGCGGCAGGGGGAGGAACAACTCGACCGGCCTTCTCACCAACTGATTTCGATACAAATCAATTCTGATGACAAATCTTCCAGCATTTCATCCCCCTGTCCGTTATTCTCGACCGCCGGCCCGTTACGGGATTTTTCTCTGATCGGAGACACGTTGCTCGCTCGACAGGGAACGCGAGACATCGTGGCGTGGAATACAGATCAAGGCTCTCTAGCCTGGCATCAGACTGCTACTCGCGGGATGTCCGAAGGGTGGGGACTGACAGCGAAGCATGTCGTGATCGGGCAGCTCGCTCCAGACAATTTGATCGTCCTAAATCGGACGAATGGGGCCGAACTGGCCCGCTTTCCCACCGATTCCGCAAATTGGCTCCGTCCCCCGACAATGTGCGACGACGGCGCCATGGTGACCGTCGGTCCGCTGGGGCGAATCGAATCCTGGTCGAAACCGAACGCTGCGTGGCAAAGCGCTGAGGGACCGCGCAGGTGGATGTGGCAGGAAGCGATTTCGCAGTCCATCTCCTATCCTGAAGTACTCAGCTATGGCAGAGTCAACCTGGTTTTGATGGATGGCAAAATGCTGGTGGCGATTGACTCGGAGCAGGGCCGCGTCCTGTGGAAGGCATACCCCGGACAGTCAGTGATTGACAACGCTCGCACCGCAATTCATTGTGCGGACCAACGCGTCTACGTAGCCACGGGCGGCATCTTACGAGTGCTGGGACTGGCGGATGGAGGCCTAATTTGGGAACGCTATTTAGGCGATCACAACGTGCCGTGGCGCATTCAAATGAGTGGAGACACCGTGCTGGGCTACCCCACGCGAACAGGGGCGTTCGAGTCCAATACCAAGATCA
>JAQGHS010000907.1 GCA_028291605.1 Planctomycetaceae bacterium
CAGGATTTGGTCAGGCGGCTGCTCTACCTGGGATTGCTCAAGTCTTATCGCTCTGGTTTCCTCAGGCGACCCGTGGCCGGGCCACTGGCTTGATTGCCGCCAGCATGCAGGTCGGCGGCGTCATTAATGCCTGGACGACGGGATGGCTACTCGCAAGGTTCTCCCTCATGGGGTTCTTCTGGGTCTTGGCAGTTCCGGGATTTGTCTGGGCAATTGTTTTCTGGTTCTGGTTTCGAGACAACCCTCGAGAGTTTTCAATCCTGAGTCCCATGGAAGCTGCTGAGCTTCCCATTCCTCACCATCAGCAAGGGGGCGCGGGAGATTTTTCGTGGTGGAAATTAGTGAGTAGTCCCGTCCTCTGGCTGATTTGCGGGCAACAGTTTTGCCGGGCTGCCGGGTACATCTTCTTCGCCTCATGGTATGCGACTTATCTGCAGGAAACGCGACTGTTTACTGTTAAACAATCTGGATTCGCAACCGGATGGACCTTATTCGGATTTTTGATTGGCGCACTTGTGGGGGGCGCTGTATCGGACTGGATATTACATTATACGGGCCGAGTGCGATTGGCGCGGCAAGGAGTGGCCATTGTCAGCATGTCGGCGGTCGCACTCTGCTTCGCGGCGATATTTGCCGTATCCGGACACGATGCGTTGGCTGCCGTATTGGTGACGAGTCTCATGACATTGGGCGCCTTCTTCGCGGGAGTCGGTGGTCCGGCGGGCTATACAGTGACGATGGATGTCTCGGGTAAATCGGTCGCCTTGGTGTTTGGGTTCATGAACATGGCCGGCAATATCGGAGCCGCGCTCTTGATCCTGATTGTTCCCTGGTTGTTGGGACCTTCGAGAAATCAGTGGGATCTCGTCATCGTTGTGTTCGTAGCCCTCTATTTCTCGGCAGCCATCTTCTGGTCGCTGATTCAGTCGGGGCGCACGGTTTTCGGGCAGGCTTAATTGGCTCCTGCGGGCTCAATATCCTGGAGATAGATTTCCGCAGAGGCGTCCTGGATCGGAAATGTCATGGCCATCAATAAGGGCATCGACAGGAAAAACGGGTCCTCGATAAAGCCCAGTCCAAACGGGGTGTCATCCAGAAACCGGGCCGAGGTATCTTTCATAAACCGGTACGATTTGAAGTACAGCATATCCACCTCGATGCGCAGTATGCCAATTGCAGAGAGGGTCAACACCCATCCCGAGACAACCTGCCTGAGTTGGGCTCCATGGGTATACCTGACTCCCATCAGCACGCACCACCAGAACAAGATGCCTGGAACCAGCACAAATAGTGGCTGTTCCATCTCGAAATTCCCTCGCAGCAGGCTTCCAAACAGCCCTAACCCGCCATTGAGCTGGAGGGCATTAAGTGTCGATAGGCTCTGAACCGTCAGCAACATGGCGCATACCCAATAGATAATCGGCGATTTGCTGTAAGTCAGTACGCCGCGGATGACGAACGCGCAGAAGAGCCAGAATAAGCCCAACTTCAAATGGAACCAGTCTCCCAATTCCATCCAGCCCAGTTGCTTCGAGACAAGCGTCAGACCCACGATGGCGATTTCCAGACTGGCGATGATTCGGCAAGCCATCACCCACGGCGAAAAGAGCGACATGTTGATGGCCGAGGCCAGCACCTTGCCCCTCCGGCTGCGGACTCCATCGGAGCCGTCAGACATTCCCGTCGAGAATGCTGCAGACCCATCCGCAAACAGGATGAGCAATCCAACGACGAACCCCAACGTCGCGATCCCTGAGATTATGAACATCGTAGATTCAATCGGAGTGTGTGTGGACGTGCCTTTGAGCACGAGAACCTTGTTCTGAACTGAAGTTTAAGTATATAGGTATTATATGTACACAAATACTCCTAACAAAACTTGTTGCCATACAAGTTCTCCGTTCATATTCGTGTCATTTGTGTGATTCGTGGTTGAAAGCCTTTTATTCAGAAGAACCACGAATCACACAAATCACACGAATAGATCCTGGCGAGAAATAAGCCATAACCTAACATATACGATCGATTTGCGACGTTTTTTGCGATTGTGTTAGGGTTTGCGAATTGCCTTCTTCGCACCCGGCAGCGCGCGTTCCAGCTCTTTCAACTCTTCATCAAAAGCCTTCAGTTTCTCATCATCCAGATACTTCTGGATGATCTTCGAGGCCTCTCCGCAGACTCGTTCAATGTAGGCTGCCGCACCTTTATCCTTGGCTGCTTGAGCCGTCTTGACGGCCGGGATACGAATGGCATTCAACTCCTTGAGATAGTTGTCAGTCGTGGGCAGCACTCGCAAGTCCGTGCGCAATTCGTTCGCCGACTTCCAGTCGCCCAGTTGCACCAGCCGCCGGATCCGCGCAATCAGGACGGCTCGTTGCGCGACCGTGTCGGTCAGATTCGATTGCAGAATGGAAAGTTCACCTTCCACCCGTAAGCGTATCGAATCGTCAGGCAGTTCGGCGGTGACCTGGGCTTCCAGGCCCGGGACTAACGGCAGCCGGGCCAGTGTCTTTTCGCCACTTCTCACCGACAGCCACAACAGCGGATCAACGGAGCGGGCGGGAATGCGGATCGTTCCGTTGCGATCGGTCATCATGCGGACGGCAGGCACATCGGGCTTCGATTTCGTGTCGACGACGACTCCCACGAGAGGTTTGACCGGTGCCTGTCGCGAGATCAGTCGCAATTCGGTCTCGGGAGCGACCGGTTCCAGAGCGCGGGCGAGGACATCAATGCGGGGTCGTCGGCGATTGGGTAGTGCGGACCGCAGACCGCTGACCACGCGCGCCTGGCCATGGGCTCGGCTTTCGGGATTGATCTCGCTGACTTGCAACAGGGTCCAGGGGACCGCTTGCAGTTTTTCAATCGTCCCCTGGGCATTGCGATAGCGCAGAAACGGTTGCCAGAACTGACCCGCTCGCAGTTGCGCGCACGTCGGATCGGCCGGCGTCAGGGCTCCCGCTTGGACCGTGACCGATGCCACGCCGTCCGTGATGCGTTCAACCTGCAACCGCGGCCGGAACAGGTCGTGAGCGAGACGAAACACAGCTGAGGGTAACTCACGCCGCTGCGGCAATGGTCGCGATATCGGATTGCCGAGCGTTCGGCCGACAGGATCCCACTCGCGTCCACTCAACAGATACTCGCCCCCGGAATGCTCCAGTGTGATCAGGAATGTCTTGTCGAAGGTCTCCTTGGTCCAATCGGCTGGCAGCTTTTCGGCAGTGAGCCGGGCGAGATGTTCCGCCGACATGGGAAACAGCCACTTATTCTCTTCTGTGGTGACGGTCCACATTTCCCCCAACAGTCGGTCCGAGATCTCCGGGACGTCTTTGAGAATGGATTTGCAGAGAGCCGCTTCCAGTCCGGGTGATTCTGAATAGGACAGGGAGATACGGACACGATAGGGCTGCAGCTCAAACGGTACTGCGACGGGTTCGGCAGCGGGTAGATAGCTCCAGGACAAGAGGCAAACGAAGATGCACGCACCCGAAGTCGTCAGTCTTCGAACGCAACCAGAAATCTGGCGACTTCTGCTACATAACGCGTCACACATCATGGCGCGTCCTTTGGAAACCAGGGTTGCAGTTGCCAACGTTCGACGTCTTGATAAGGAAACATCGGGCGGTTCGGCAGCCCGCGCAGTTGTTTGCGGCTGAGCATGAATTCCGAGACTTCCCACAGCGGAATCAAATGGACTTCAGACCACAAATCGCGATGCAATCGCCGCAGTTGTCGCTCGGCTGAGGGCCAGTCGCCGGCCTGATCGACGGCGATCAATTCCTGACGCAGCCAGTCAGGCAAGTGGGCCAGTGATTCGACCTTGGCATGTGTATCCAGCGTGAGGCAAGGCCAGAGTTCGGTCAGGGGCTCGGTCATCTGGATGGAGCGATACAGCATGTCCCACGGAGCAGGTTCGGCGGCAGCATTGAAGGGAATCTGAGGTCCGACTTCGATAACCTCGACGGCAATCCCCACGGTCTCCCATTGCTTGGCGAGCATCTTGGCCGCGGCTTGTTCCACGAAATCGGAAGAGACTCCCAGTCGCAGTTTGGGGATCTCGCCGTTCAACTCTTTTTTCGCGGCGAGCAACATCGAATAGGCCAGCCGAGTGTCGAAGCGATGCGGCGAAACCAGGGAATTTGTCGCCGAGTGCTGGATGGCGAAGGGACCGGAGGTCAACCGGCCGCGCGCCAGCGACTGTCCTTTCAGCACAGCGTCATTCAAGATCGTCTGGCGGTCGGTCGCGTACACTAATGCGCGTCGCAACGAATTATTGCGGAGAGCCGGATGTCGCGGATGGAATTGAATGAGGTGCGTCCGCGGCTGGGCGAATTCGAACAAGCTCACCTCGGGCAGCTTGGCGACACGTGCCAGATCAGACAGGGGGACGCGCGGGACAAACGTGATTTCCCCCCGCAGCCAGCCTTGCCAGAGTCGTTCATAAGAGGGATAGCGTCGTTCGACAATCTCGCCGAGATAGTACTCTTTGCCGGCAGCCGGTTGAGCGAGGGCGCGGCGATAAATAATGCGCTCGGGCGACACCTCTCCACGGACAAACCGTTGCCGGGCAGTTTGAATCGCGTCGGTTGCCGTCTGCGAAGTATTGATCAGCGGCACGGCAAAGTTGAAGAGAGCCTCGGGACGTAACGGGGCATGTCGAAACTCGACACTGAATTCAAACGGGGACAGGCTGCGCGCCCCGGAGACGTAGCTCGCAAAGCGTTCATCAAATTCCGCGTGCGTGGGATCCAGCCGCGCGGCGATCTCGGCAACGACCGGACCTGCGGTGACGACTTCGCCACCCTCCCAGGGAGCGGTCTGTTTCTTCAAACGGAACAGAATGCTGCGGCCCAGATCGGTCGGTTCCCAGTCTTGAATGAAGCGGGTGTGATAACGCACCAGACGCTCGTCCATGCGGGCGGGTTCGAAGAGCCCCGATTCCAGCAAACGACTTTCACGTTCCACTGCGACGGGGGTACTCGAGGCCCCCACGGCGAGCTCCAAAGTTCCCACATAGAGTCTTTGATAGCGTTGGCAAATTCGGCGATATCCATCACCAAACTGGGAACCGTCAGGCCAGATCTTCACTGCGAGCTCGGCATGATCTACGGCGAGAGAACCGTCCCCCGCTTGTTCGGCAGCCGTCGCGGCCTGCAGTTCCTTCGTGGCCAGAGCCGTCAATTCCTGAGTCCAGCGAGTCACTACGGGATGGTTCGGAAAGCTACGCTTCAGCCGAGCAATAAAGTGCCGGGCACGCCGATAGTCGCCGGCGGTGACGGCTACCTGAACGAGCGGGTCGATTGCCAAACCCAGTTGGCGTTCCAGTTCGGGGTACGTCGGATTCTTGATGAAGACCTGGTCGAATTGGGCGAGCGCCTGTTCATAAAGTTTTTTCTTAAGCTTCATCACCCCTTCGACAAATTTCAAACGATCACGCCGCTCGGCGATGCCCGGCCAGTTGGGGTCCCGCTGTTGCAGCGAGGTCAGCAGCTCATAGGTATCCGCAGCCCGTTCCTCATTCAGTAGCAAGTCGATGCGTTTCAGCATCAGATCTTCATAGTGAATCACCTGCCTGATATTCTGAATGTGAATCTTGTATTCGCCGTCGTCCTCGTCGTTCTTCAGCAGGACGATATTGAACTTGTTCAAATCGCGGCGGCGGGCCTTTTCTTCATTGCGTGCTGATTCGTCTGTGCCATTCGCCTTGGGCAGCGGAGCATCCATCGCCTTGCGAACGCGATCCTGAAGCTTTTGCAGTGTATTCGGCCGCGGCGAAACGGGTTCAACTTCGAGGACCCTGGTCCCCCGGATGAGCACAATCCAATCGACTGCCGGACCTTTCAACAAACGTTCCAGACTCGGCAGCGGCTTCGCATCGAGTGCTGGGAGCTGTTGGAATTCCTCGGATTCGTCCGGTTCAGGGGGAGGGGCATCGGGGTCGTCGGCAGGCTGCGCTGCGGCTTTTGTTGCGGGAGGCTGACTCCAGAGGAACGGGGGCGACACGAGTGCCATCAATACAAGGGCGAATGCGGCGAACGATTGTCGCAGAAGAATTCGTGAGAATTCTTCTACAGCGATCCTGGGGACTTCACCCCGATAGGGGTGACAGAGAGTAGCCGGTGGTTGAGCGCAGCGACACCACCGGTACACGTTCTCAAAATGCCCCTGCACCCCGGTAGGGGTGCCAGAGCGTTGCGAGACCAAGGTTGATTCGAAAGCTTCTGGCACCCCTTCAGGGTGCGTTCCATTCATTATGGGCCTGTCCGGTGGTGTCGCTGCGCTCAACCACCGGCTACTCTCTGTAATCCCTGCCGGGATAAAGAAAATGTCATCCCAAAATCGGCTCTCAGAGGCTTGATTCGGTACCACCGATTCAACTGATTCAAGGCGAGTGTTTTGCCGGACGGGTCGTCTCATGGCATCGCCTCCAGCCACGGGTTGAGCAACACCACACTGCCATCCAGACTCCCGACAAAGACCTGTTCTTGCAACATCAACGGGCCGAGCGCGATGGGCTGCCCTGTTGAGATCTTTCGAACAACGGTTCCGTCGGTGAGTTTGCGAAGCGAGACTTCACCCGACTGAGATGCGAACAATAACTGTTCCCCCCGCAACTGTGGCGCACCAGCGAGACCGCCCGGCGAAAGTTGCTGCTTCCACGCGACTGCCAGTGGTTCACTGTGAACGACGACCAATTGGCCCCGACCACAAACCATTACCAGCAGATTCTGCACGACCCACGGGCCTTGTGAGACGACCTCGGGTAAGGGAACTGATCCCCGGCTTTCCAGTGTGGCGACGTCCAGGCTTTGGAGTTGCTTACTGGTGGCGAGAAACACTCGATTGCCGATCAGGACTGGCGGTTGCTCGACACCCGTCTTCAAATCCAGCGAACTCACTTCGGCGACATGGGGCACGGGCTCAGCCCGAACCTGGGCTCGGATGACTCGCCCCTTATCGGTGACGGCGATCGCCTGCTTGTCATCGAGCGAGACGGCTCCCTTCCAGCGGGCTGGTCCTTGAGGATCCACCGCCGGCATCAAGTCTTCGATCGTGCCCTTGAACTCAGGGGTCTCGATCAACCGCAACTTACCCGGCAGAGGCAGCAACAATCCGCCACTGAGTAAAATCGGAGCCGCTTCGAGAGGTTCCGTGAGCCTGGATTCGCGGATCACAATGCCGTCGGTATTCACCAGCCAGAGCTTGGCTTTGGCACCGCCACACCACACGACCAGACGTCCGTTAGAGAGCACCGTGCCCCCCAGTGATCCAATCAGTCCGGTGGGGACCGACAGCGTGGTCACCGGTCGGATATCGACACCGCCGGCTTTCACTTTGGCCGCGGTCAGCGAGAAGAGATCTCCCGCATCGGTCAACAAGGGAATGGAGCCATCCGCGGCGGGAGTCGTTCCAGCCACGACAGCGCGGCTGGCCAGTACCGATAGCCATTGAGAAACCATCTGCTGACGATCGGCCGCCAGAAAATAAGTCGCCGAATTCCAGGCGACTCGCGACGTGGCATACAAGACCTGGTCCAAGACCTGCACCGGCTGCGTGGAAATCCCCAGCCCGAGTTCACCTTTTTGCGGCAGGATGCTGTCGGGACCGATTTGCAATCGTCGCAGAGTACTGCTGGTCATCCAGAGATCATTGTCGGGGCCCAGCGTCACATAGATTGGTCCTCCTTGTGGATGCTCGGATTGATAGGTTCCCACCGCGGCCAGGGCCTGTTCTCCCTTTTCATCGCTCACGGTGAAGGACGACAAGTGCTCGGGACTCGATGGTACGATGAGCTGCTTACCACGTAACACCGCGGGATCGCGGACTTGCCCCTTCACCCGGGCCGCGGCCAATCGCGACAACGGTTGATCGGCTTGAGAGCCATCCCAGACTCGCAATTGCGCCGAGTCCTGTCGATCATTTTCGGCCGTCAGCACAAAATCACCCATCTTCATCAGGGGAGATTGTATGGATCCCGGTGCGTGGCCGGTGTAGGTCACCGAGACACATTCCAGCGGCCGATAGTTGAGCGAATACAGGACAGCGCGGGCACCAGCCACCAGCAACCGTTCGCCATTCGCGACCAGCAAGGGTGAAGTCACCAGCGGCTGTGAGAATTTCAGTTGCGTCGTGAGCTTTCCGGTGACCAGGTCCAACTGCGAGAGCCGGCCGTCGCGAGTCGGAATAAAGATCTGGCCGGCATGCACTAACGGAGCAGCGGCGGCCGGGGCGGGCAGGCCATGTCGCCAGATCAGGACTCCGTCGCGTTGCCGGACGAGAATCAATTCATTGACGCGGGTGTCGAACAGCAACAGGCCCAGAACATCCAGCGATACCGGCTGCGGCGGGAAGGGTGTGTCGGAACCGATCACTCGTCGCCACTGCAAGATGCCTGTCAGGCTGTCGGCGGCGAAACAGCAGTCCTGCGCCACCGTGAAAACGTTGGTCCCACCCGGCACGGTGTCAGCCCGAGTTCGCGTCTGACGCATCAGGTTTAACGAGGGCAGCGCGACCGCTGCAGGCAACTCGGCAGTCTGCGCCGCCTGGTCCAGATTCGATCGAACCGTCAGCTTGCGCTCGGCTTCCAAGGCCTGCTTCAGCCGCGTCTGCAGTGCTTTGTCTGCCTCGAGATCGGGATATTTCAACAACAGTTTACGACGTGTGTCGAAGGCGGCGAACGGAGTGTTTTTCTTCAGGCTGTCATCAATCTGTCCCAACGCCTTTTGGAATGTCTCATGCTTCCGAATGGCGGCCTCGGCCTTTTGGATCGCCGTATCAATTTCCTGGAGCGCCTGCTTGGGAGGCTTGTCGAGCGGACTATATTGCTGCAACAACCGCGACGCATTGTTGGAAACCGTCAGCAGTTCCCCCTTCTTTTGCGTCCCGGCACTCTCGGCAGCACCTTTACCAATGCGTTCGGCCAGATCGAGAACCTTGGGCAGGATGTCAGAGAAATCCTTGTCTCGACGGTGCTGGGCGACATACTCGTCGAGGGCTTTCAAACCCCGGTCCCACGCGGGTGCGGCGCCGGCGATCGGTTGTTCGATCTGGGCCAGCCCCAGCGCATGCCGGGCGGCCGACACATACCGATGGCTGGGATAGGTCTTGATAAAACTCTCGAACTGGGCGATGGCTTGCGAGAACCGCTTCTGCTCCATTTCGGAGACGGCCAGTTGATAAGCCTTTTGTGAGGAATCGCGGCCAATGACGAACCACAGCGCCAGCGACATCATGACCAGAATGATGGTTCCCACGCCCAGTGTCGTGACGAGCGGCGAGCGCATCAAATCCTGTTGGCCGGGACGGACGGGTGCCGAGCGGAAGATTCCCCGGGAAGGCTCCGCAGCGGGCGGAGCCTTCCGCACGGGAATGGGAATCTCATCCAATGAGTCATCTGGCTTCGCGGCGGCCACGGGAATAACCGGAGGCGGTTTTGTCGCCCGCGGTCGGACCGGGGTTGAACCTAGTTCACCATGTTTCGGCTTGCCTCGCTGAGCTTCCTGCTTCAGCTCTAGCGCGACGCGTTTTTCGTCGGGGAGTGGCGGAGGATTTTCGGGTTCAACCGATTCGCCGCGCAAGGCAGCCTCGGCCTGTTCGCTACTGTCGTAGTAAAACAGGGAGACACTACCGACCTGGACGCAATCTCCCAAAGTCAGGATGGCATTCGCCAGTTTCCGGCCGTTGAATTCGATCCCTTTGTCGGTCCCGGCCACGACTTCATAACCACGGCTGTTCCAACTGACCCGACAATGCAGCACGGCCACGCCGTCTTCATCGATCCGGATGTCATTGGAGCTATGCCGGCCGATCGCGACAGGAATATGTTTGGACAACTCCCGAATTTCGGACTCGCCAGTGGCATTCTGAATAAGCAGAACAGACATGTAGATGTCACTGGATCTAGGTCGAAGAGAATGGGACGCGTTTGAGACGCAGTGAAACGATGTTTCAGTTTTTCATGGATCGAATTTTATTGTATCAAATCAGCGAATTCGATAGCAGCGAGAGGCGCTGAATGTCTCGCACGCGTTGTATCCTTTGCTCTAATGTTCACATCGCCAAATTACAGTGTACTCGGCGAACAAATCACTGTATCTTTATATGACACTGACCATCAGCTTGTCTTGACGCGTATCAGATCCGTTCCGGAGTTCCGCGATGGCCCAAGTCACTCGGCGAAAAGTATTGGTTTCCGGCAGTCTCGTGGTCGGTGGGGCGACTCTATCGAATGTGCTGCGCTTGCGTGCCGCAGAGTCCCCCGCGAAAGCTCGATCCACGTCGGTCATCTTCGTCACGATGGGAGGCGGGGCCTCACAGTACGAAACCTTCGACCCCAAACCGCTCGCCCCGCGCGAATATCGCGGTGAATTCAACGCGATCGCCACCAAAATCCCAGGGTTCCAATTCTGCGAGCTCTTACCCCAACTCGCTCAGTTCGCCGACAAGTTGGCGGTCGTCCGGTCAATCCATCACGAGCAAGCCAGCCACATTGCCGAACACATTGTCGAGACCGGCTACGATCTGACGAATTTCGCCAAGGCTGTCCCAGGGGAAATGCCCAGCATTGGAGCCGCGGTCTCGCGCATGAAGGGCGTGGGAGCCTCGGGGATTCCGGCGTACGTCTCGCTGCCGCGGCATCACGCCTATTCCGGTCCGCAGTGGCTGGGGGCGCAGCATCACTTTTTCCCGGTCGACGCCGATCCGAACTTGGAGACTTTTGCGGTCGGCAACCTCGCGCTGACGGGTAACTTAACCGTCGACCGAATGAAAGAACGTCGCCGCCTGCAATCAGCGTTTGGTGGTCAACAGCGGCTGACTGATCGCGCGGGAAGTGCCGAGGTGATCGATCTGTTCTCACAGCAAGCTTTCGATCTGATCACCGGCGAACGAGCCCGCCGCGCCTTTGACATCCACGCCGAGGACCCCAAGCTGCGGGACCGTTACGGCCGAAACACACTCGGACAGCGTCTGATCCTGGCGCGGCGCCTGGTAGAGGCCGATGTCCCGTACGTCGTCGTCCGCATGGGCGACTGGGACGATCACGCCAATCTGGCCAAGAACATGACCATCCGCTGTGCCCTCTTCGATCAGGGAATTTCCGCCTTGATCGAGGATCTTCACCATCGCGGTATGGAACGCGATGTCCTCGTAGTCGGCATGGGCGAATTCGGCCGCACACCACGCTTCAACGGCATGGGCGGACGCGACCATTACCCGGGCGTGAACAGCATCTTCTACTCGGGTGGCAACTATCAAATGGGCCAGGTGATCGGCGCCACCGACGGCAATGGCATCGCCGTCAGCCATGCCCCCTATCGCCCGCAGAACGCGATTGCGATGGTCTATCACCATCTCGGCATCGATCCCGGAACGGCGTTCAAAGACTATTCCGGACGCCCCAGGTATCTGCTCGAAGAACGCGGCGTAATCAATGAATTGATTTAGATCCGCGATCAACATCGGCGAAGAGGGGGTCGGGCGTTCAAATTTCAAAATTGGCCTGTCTACAAATGAGATTGCTCACCGGCAATACTTAGGCCAATTTTGAAATTTGAACGCCCGACCCCAAACTCAGCGACTCGCGAACTCCAGCCTGTCGTCGATTAAATCATCAACGACAGGCTGGATGCTTCTCCACCGTCAGAAACGGCGTGGCTTACTTCTTCAACCCAGCAGCCAGGTCGGTCAACGACACGACCACCCCGCCCTTTGCTTTGCTCTCCTCGGCGGCTTTGATCACCGCGAAGACTTCCAGCGTTTCAGCAGGAGTCACCGGGACCTCGCCACCTTTCAAAAACTTGGCAATCTGAATCGCCAGTCCTTCATAGCCCACATACTTGTCCGTCGTCGGCACGACACCATTGACGGGGACACCATGCCCGTAGATTCCGGCGACCGAAACTCCCTTGTCTCCAAACACCGTCGCGCTGAACTTAACGGCCCCTTCCTTGATACCGCGATAGGTCCCGATGCGGCCATCTTTCCAGACGGCGGTGATCGATTCCGCCGTGGGTGTCGACTGGCATGACACCGTCGTGACGCCCGGCCCCATGATCGCATAGAGGGTTTCAATGCTGTGCAGCGGGCGCATGAAGAGCTCGGCCGGCGGAGCTTTCTCCGTATAACCACCATAGACATCGCACCCGATCACCTTGCCGACTTCGGGATGATTGCGCATGCCGCTGAAGCCCGTGTTGTAGCGATGCTGCGAACTGCTCCAGACGGGAACCTTCAGCTCTTCCGACAACTTGAAGATGGCTACGGCATCTTCCGGTGACGAGGCGATGGGACGGCTGATGAACGTGCGCTTGCCAGCCTTCAGAGACGCGGTCGCCAACGCCAGATGCTGCGTTCCATCCATCGCAAAAATCATGACGGCATCGCACTTCTTGAACAGTTCGTCCATCGAATTGACGAACTCGACCGGTGGTACCTTGTCCTTCGGATCGGCGGGGTTTTGATACATCGTCAGCATTTGC